>JAAEQG010000594.1 GCA_024231775.1 bacterium | reverse complement strand
GTGCTGAGAGCGCCGCCGGTGGCGTACAGACCGTAGGAAGCATTGTCGCGGATGTCGCTGCCGGTGACGGTGATGACGGTGCTGCTGCCGGTGGCATAGATGGCATAGTCGGAGGTGTTGTGGCCGTTGTTGGAGAATAGAGTGTCGCTGACCACGACGTGGCTGTCGTCCGCGTACAAGCCATAAGCCGGACTCCAGGCGTACTGGTGCCGGTTGGTGAGGATGGCGCTGCTCTCGATGCGCACCGCGCCGGTCGACACGTTCCGCGCAGCGATGCCGCTGGCGTTCAAGGCGAGACTGTTGTCGTCACCGGCGTAGCGCACGGTGGCGTGGCGCAACTCGCCCGTGCCCCCGTCGAACACCAACCCCGCCCACTGGTACGGGCCGGTGTCGGTCGCCGAGGTAAAGGTGATCGGGCGCGTGTCTGTCCCCACTGCCTCCAGGTGTCCCGATACGCGCAGTTCCGCGCCGTCCTCCCCCATCACCTGGGCCTCCGGCGCTACCGTCAGTGTGACGCCCGCCGGCACGGTCAGGTCGCCCTGGAGCGAGTATCCCTCCAGGCCGACGTCGCCGTACATCGTGACGGCGGTGGCGAGAGACCCTCCGGCGACTCGCAGGCGGTTGCCGCCGCCCCCGGAGAAACTATTGTCCGTCACCCGGTGCAAGCTGGCAGCTTCGACCCGGAGTTGGTAGCCGTTGTTCCGAAAGGTATTGTTCCTCACTGTGCTGAGAGCGCCGCCGGTGGCGTACAGACCGTAG
>JAAEQG010000593.1 GCA_024231775.1 bacterium | reverse complement strand
GTCGCCGAGGCCGTCCGCCAAGCCTCCGCTATGCCCGCGTTTACGGCGGTCCTGCTCTCTGCCGATCTGCTGCTCAACTCCAATCCGGGAGTTCGTGAAAGCCTGAGCACCGTCCAGACCGCTGCGGGCACGGACCAGACCCTGGTGCTCTTCGACACCGCGCTTCCCCTGGACCTGTCGAGTCGGGCCATCAGCGCCGGCGTAACGGGGTTTGTGAGCCTCGAAAGCGGGCAGGTGGACGAACCCGCCCTGCGTAGACACCTGGCAACCGCCGCACAACGCCGCGCCGAACAGCGCCGCCGCGACACCGCCCGGCACGAAGCCAGAGCGCTCGACCAGCACGGTTTCATCGTACGCAGCCCCACTATGGCTCGCGTCTTGGACCGCGCGGTGAAGGCGTCCCAGGTGTCCGATGTCCCGGTGATCATCTATGGCGAGTCCGGTACCGGCAAGCAACTGCTGGCGGAGACCATCCATCGCCTGGATCCCAAGCGGGCTCCGCGACGCTTCCTTTCGGTGAATTGCGCCTCAATCAGCGGCACGTTGGCAGACAGCGAACTCTTCGGCCACGTCAAGGGGGCGTTTACCGGCGCCACCGAGAATCGCCAGGGACACTTTCGAGCTGCGGACGGCGGGACCCTGCTACTCGATGAAATCGGCGAGCTGGATGCAGCCCTACAACCGAAGCTGCTCCGAGCTCTGCAGGAGGGCGTCGTGCTTCCGGTGGGCGCTGATGAGGAGACCCCGGTTGACGTGCGGGTGATCGCTGCCACGCACCGCCTGCTTCCGGCGATGGTCGAGCAGGGAACTTTCCGGCTGGACCTGTACCAGCGACTGAACGTCGTCGTTCTGGAGATCCCGCCACTCTGTGAGCGTCCCGAGGACATCGCTTCCCTGATCCAGTTCTTCCTGCGGAAATACGCCTCGTACTATCGTGCGCCTATCCGAGAAGTCGATCCGCGGGTCTACGACGCCTTCGCCCATCGTCCCCTGACGGGAAACGTGCGCGAGCTGGAGAACGCCGTGCGTCAGATGCTGGCGTTCAAGACCAACGGCGACAGCCTCGATCTGGCGGACCTCGAAACCATCGGCTACGGAACGAGCGATCCTTCCCGCGCTTCCGAGACTATCACCCGCGAGTTGCTGGAGGTCGGCCGACGGTTGCTCGATGATGAGCAGCTTTCGCTGCCGGTGGTCATGGAGCAACTCGAGCGTCAACTGCTGGCTGAAGCGGTCAAACGCTCCACGGGTACGTCTGTGAACTTGGCCAAGAGCCTGGGCCTCTCTCGCCGCACGTTCTACAACAAGCTGCGCAAGTACCGCATCTGACTCGCCGCCCGGTATGGCACGTAGGACCCACCGTTGAGGTTTCGCCTTCCCCTGCTATCATGCGGCACATGGCTGATTCGCCCCTGATCGACCCACAACCGACCACTCGTTTGGATCGCCTGGTTCAAGCGTACTCACATGCGCCGTACTCGGCACCTTTCTTCACCTTCCTGGTGCTGATGGCGCTCGGCAACCAGTTTGGCCCGGAGTACCTGCACTACACGTACGCGGTGCGGATCTTCGGCTCGCTGGCGGTGGCGCTGGTCTTCTGGAAGTACTACCCCCCGCTGGGCAAGGTCCACTGGGTACCTGCGATCGTCGTGGGATTGCTGGTCGCCTGGGGATGGGTCGAAGGCCACCACTGGTTCACCGCCCAGGGTTGGTATCACCAGCCCTTCGCCGACGCCAAACCGGCGGACTACTACGATCCGCGTAAGTACGTCGGCGAGGGGATCGGTTTGTGGTGGTTTCTGCTGATCCGGATTGGGGGGGCTGCCACCGTGGTTCCCATCGTGGAGGAGGTGTTCTGGCGGGCGTTCATCCTGCGCGCCCTGATCGACTGGGACGATTTCGAGAGCGTCCCGCTGGCCAAGTTCACCTTGTTCTCCTTCATCGCGTGCTCGCTGATGTCCGCCCTGGAGCACCCCCAGTGGGGCGTGGGTATCCTCTGCTGGATGGTATACAACCTGCTTTGGTACTGGAAGAGAAGTCTGCTATGCCTGATGGTAACGCACGGAATCACCAACCTGGCCCTGTACATCTACGTGTTCGTCTATGAGGACTGGGTGTTCTGGTCATAGGCTTGGCGCATCAGCCTCTCGTCGGCCTGGACGGCACCCACCTCTCCAAGAGCCCGATTCAAGCCGGTGAGCGTCTTCTCTGCCACGGGTACTTGTGCGGTGAGCGTCTCCGGACGATAAGCTCGATATATGAATCCACCCCCATGGGATCCATCGACGCCGGATAACTGCCTGGGCGGGCTTTCGCCAGATCCGCCCCTGGCTCGGCCGGTCGTCGCATCACCTCTTGACCCGGCTACGCCCGCAGCCCATCCCATGCTGCTCGGATCGGTTTCACCGGGGACGTGCGTTCTCGACGTCTTTCTGATTGTCGCTGCGTACATGCTTAGCCAAGGCGGAGCCATCGCCTTGATAGCCTTGTTCACCCAGGGCGACCCCAAAATCGACGTCCGTGAACTGGAGCTTGGCGCAGTCGTCTTCGGCGGCATGACGGCTATTTGCACCGCCGTACTGCTCGCTCGCTTGCGCGGGCTAACCCTGAAGAGCCTGGGCTTGGACCTGACCGGAGTCGAGGTCAATATCCCCCTGGGGTTCGCCGTAGCCGCTGTAACCTTTGCGGTCTTCCTGCTGGGTGTGGGTTTGGCCTACGCCGTGTGGCCTGGGGCGGCAGAGGATCTAGCCAACAACCCCAAGAACATCCAGGAGCGACTACCGCGGTTGGGCATCGGCGGGCTGGCTGGGCTCACGGCGTTCGTCGGTCTCTGGGAGGAGATAACGTTTCGTGGTTTCATCCTCCCGCGGTTGCGTAGGGCGACGGGCACCTGGACGTTGGCGGTCCTGCTGAGTTCGATCATCTTCGCGGCGCCTCACTTGGCGATGCAGTCAGCCGCCTTGCTCATCCCACTGTTTATGATTGGGGCTTTGTGGTCTGTAGTCACCATCTGGCGTCGCTCGTTGGTTCCGGTGATCGTCGCCCACTTCCTGTTCAACTTCGCCCAGATGCTGTACATGACCCAACTATCCCCCGAATGGGACTGACCCAGAGCACGCCGAGGGGGCTCACTCAGGCCAGCCGCTCTGCCCGGGCGGTACGTGACTTGGGCTTGGCACGCCGGTAGACTCACGGCCTCGGAATCAGCACATGGGAAACCCTATGAACCGGAGATAGCCAACATGAGCCAAGCCTCGACCAGAAGCGTATTGCTGGGTGTTTTCATCTGCGTTTCGGTGGCCCTGGCCGGTTGTGGCCCCGGCGGTGGCGGGGCCGCCGGAGATGTCGAGGATCTTTGCGACGGGATTGAATGCGGCCCCAACGAACAGTGCGACGACGACACCGGCCAATGCACGCCGACCGATGACCAGGCTGAGGGGGAGGATGATGGTGCGGGCGAAGGCGAGGATGAGGGGGAAGATGAGGGAGAATCGGAATGCACCGGTGAAGACTGCGATCAGCTGACCGGCGGCGAGCCGATCCTGCGAGACTTCGAGCTCCCCGTACCACTTTTCGCAGCCGACAGCGCCTGGAACCAGCGGGCCGACGAGGCAGAAGTGCTACCTGAAAGCAATGGACAAATCCTGGTACTCTACAGAGTGCTGCTCGGTGACAGCAGAACGATCTATCCGGAAGAGTACGGTCTGAACTTCCCTTTCATGTCAATCAACTACGACGCTTGGTCCTACCCGGTATTCCGTGCTGGAGCAGGTCAACAGGAGGTGCTGATCCGCGACTACGAGGGCGCCCTGTCGTGGCCCGGTCCCAAGTTTGACGACGCCGACCTCGGCGGCCCGATCACGATCCCGGCTCCTGTGGGGACGGTTCGTGCGGCTGGCCCCGCCGACGTATTCTCCGATGGACACCTGGTACTCTACGACGTGGAAAACGGCGTCGAGTACGACTTCTGGCAGGCGACTACCACCCTGGACGAAGCGGGCAATAGTCCAGGCGGAGCTCAGCCCGGAACCTCAATCCTGGAAGCGGGTGCCGCCGACTTCTTCGACGTCACCGGCCCCGGAGTGAACCCCGAGGGTGTATCCAGCGCACGGGCCAGCGGTCCACCACTCCTATCCGGGATACTGTTACCCGAGGACGTCGAACGCGGGGCCTTCGAACATGCCCTGGCGCTGGCCATCCCTGGTCCGCGGAACGTCAGCGATGACCCCTCTGAGCCGCTTGAGACCGACTACTTCTACCCGACCTCCACGACCGAAACGGACTACTACAATACTGATCCTTTGGCATTGGCTTCGGGGCAGCGAATCCGACTGAAGTCATCGATCGTGGACGAAGAGGGGAACCCAATCGATGAGAGTGAATTGGCCCCGATCACTCGGATGTTTATTGCGGCGTTGCGCAACTACGGCGCATACCCCATCGACGCCGCCGGCGGATTCGTCTTCTACGCCGAGGACATCCACACAGCCAACCTCCGTCTTTCCGACGACGAGATCAACGAGTTGATCGGTGAGGCGGCGGGTTCGCCCCTTCCCGCGGGCAAGACCAAGTGGCAGATCGTGATCGAGAAACTCAACGAAGAGTCAGAGTTGGGGGTCATACCGCTAGCTTCCGGACCCTGGTGGGAGTACGCCCCCGGCGGCCTGGACCCGGCGACGGCCACCTACGGCGTCGCCAACTTCGAGGTGATCGAGAACGCGCTCGAGCCGGAAGAGTAGAATGCGGACTTGACGATCAAGCGCGCGGTGCTGCCTCGGCCGACCCCCCGTGCGCGCATGGTCGGTGAGCCGGCCGCCCACCGGTGAAGCGATGGGGCGCCCGCTGCGACAGGACGAAGGCTACTCGTCCGAATGACGGCGCCGAACGGCGACCAGATCCTTGGTCACTCCCTCGCCGTCGAGTTCTAGCTGTTGGTGCTGAGCGGCGACGAGCCCCGCATCCGCCAGGGCGGTGAAACACCAGTCGCGCGTGCGGAAACGTACGTGTCGAGCCGGCGTGGGATCGTGGGCCAAGAAACGATCCAACAAGATCAGCACGCCAGTGGGTTTCAGATGGCGGGCCAAAGCTGCGATCATCGCCCGGGCGTGTTCATCGGCGGTGACGTGCATGAGCACGTCCGCCAGCACAACCACGTCAAAGCGTTCGTTCAAGTCCAGCGTGTGCAGCGATGCGGCGCGGAAGTCCGCCCCGGCGCCGCGCTTGTGGGCTTCGTGTATGGCGGTCGGGGAGAAGTCCACCCCTACCACCCGAAAACCCAACTCCGCGTATGTCTCCGCCATCACTCCCGTACCACAGCCGGCGTCCAACAGGCTCCGGCCTGCGGGGTCCGGGACCCACTCGTGGATCAGCGCGAGGATACGCTCACGCTTGAGCGCATACTGGGCCGCGTTGGCATCCTCGGTGACCTGACAATGACCCACGGCACGCAGGCTGCCCCGAAGCGCACGGTGGCGGTCCTCCCAGTACTCAGCCGGCCACCCGGACGAATCGCGCTCGTCACCGCGGAAGCCCTTCAGCAAGCGCTTTACGCGCGCCAGTTTCGACATTAGCTCTGCTCGCAAATGAAAATCGTCGTCCCGAGCTTATCGGCGGTCAAGACGCTGCGCTTGACCGCGGCGCAGGTTCGGACAACACCGGAGGTTTGGCGGTCTTCGATATGCACCGTCCGATAACATCAGCCGATGTTGCACCGGGTGACCGAAATCGGCGAACGCGACCCTGGGCAGAGACCAACATCCCGCCCAAAGCCAGCAGGATCTTCCGGGTCGCCTCCCGGAAACCGCTTCGGTACAGGCTGCTCAATCGACCCCCCAGTGCAGCCGCGCGCGAAATCAGCTTGGGCCCAAGTCCAAAACGCAGATGATACGCCCATCCCACCTTGCGATAGAGGTGAAACGCCGCAACCGCAGCTAGCCCTCGTCTGGCGGTGTACGCTTCCAGAAGGCGCCGATAGCGCACGATCAGCCGGCGCTGGGCGTCGGGCAACCTCAGCACCGAACTCGCGAACCAGTGCTCAATGGCGTCCTCCGGATCGAACATCCCCCCGACGATCGTCTGGTCGTAAAGCCGCGTGCCCGGGATCGGGTAGAAGACGCTGAACTGGGCGGTGTAGGGGCGTACCCGCCGCAGGAAACGCCAGCTCTTGAGCATCGAAGCCTCGTCCTGCCCGGGAAGCCCAACCATAGTAAACGCGTGGACCTTGACCCCATACTCCCGCGGAAGCATGAACGCCCGCATAAGCGTATCCGCCGGGGTGTGTCGGTTGAGCACCTCCTCACGCACCCGGGCGTCGCCGCTCTCCAGTCCCAGAGCCACCGAGTACATCCCCGCGTCCGCCATCACCGCCAGCTTCTCCTCGGTGATGCACTCCGGCCGTTCGGTGATGCTGAACGGAACTCCGATACGAGTCTTGTAGAGGTCGCGGAAGCGTTCCAGCCGGGCCAGCTTGGTCAACCAGACCTCATCCACCCAGTAGACGAATCCCAGACCGCCGAGCGCCTCCCGGAACGCTTCCAGCTCCATGACCATGCGCTCGGGGGATTTCTCCCGCCGCCATTTGCCAAGCCCGGCGTACGAATCCCGTAGGGGTGGATTGGAGCAGTACGCACAGGAGTAGGGACATCCGCGACTGCCTTCGATAGCGGCGATGATATCAGCTTGGGCGAACTTGGAGAGAAAAGACCTGCGGTAGTGCTCCTCCGGGAACAGCCGCCAGTCCGGTAGAGGGAGCTGATCCAGATCCGCAATCAGCCGCCTCTTGGGCGTAGCGACCACGCCTTCCGGCGTGTTGACCCAGGTGTTGGCGATGCCCGCCAGGGATTGGCCCGCCGCCAGATGACGGGCGATGTCCATGATCGCCCCCTCGCCTTCCCCTTGCACCAGGGCATCGACGTGGGAGACGGTCTGCTGGGGGGCGTGGGTCGGGTGCTGACCGCCGACGATCTGCGCTACCCCGTACGCCGCACCTTGAGCGAGCAGCTCCCGCGTCAGCCGCCACTCGTTCGAGCGTACGGAGTACGCAATCAGGTCTGGAGCGAAGTCCTCCACGGCGCGTTTGAACGCCGCAGATTCACCACCGCGCGGGAGGCTGGTCGCGTCGAACAACCGCGTCTCGGCGCCGATTCG
>JAAEQG010000592.1 GCA_024231775.1 bacterium | reverse complement strand
GCCGCTGCCGGGCGTCAGTCCCTCGAGTTGAATCGCCAGTTCCGCAGTCTGGTTGATCGTAACCCCGCCGAGCGTCATGATGCCGATGTCGTTGCCTGGAGCGATCACTCCGCCCAAGAGCACCGTGGCCACGCCGTCGCTGCTACCGCTGCCCTTGAGCGTCGCCCCGTCCCACACCTCGACATCGCCGGTGCCGGTCGCTGAACCGCTGGTATTTTCGAGAATCAGCGTACCGTTACGGACTTCGGTGCCGCCTTCATATATGTTGGCACCCGTAAAGGTTAAGGTGCCGTTGCCGCTTTTTCTTGCCATGGCCGCCCCGCTCATAGTGCCGGCGAATGTCGATGTCTGGTTGGCCATGTTGAACTCTCCATCGGCATCCAGCACGACGCTGCCGGAGCCGGAGAGCGCGCCGAATGCTTCTCCGGAAACGATCCGTAGTGTTCCACTTGCACCGACGTCCACATTGGTGTTGTCACCAAGACTGTTGCCCACGCCGGCTTGCAGTTCGCCCTCGGTGACGTTGATGTCGCCCGTGTAGCTGCCGTTATCGCCGCTGAGCACCAGAGTGCCCTCGCCGGTCTTGTTGACATCACCACTTCCGACCAGTGACTCCGTGTGCTCGAAGGTAATGAACTGACCCACAGTCCAATCGCCGGCCGTTGAGGGCGTGATGTCCAGATTGAAGGTATGCGTAACCGCCGTTCCGAAGCCGGTCGCCGAAATGCCGGTGACCGTCAAACCACCGGCGCCCTGCAGCGTGTACGCGTCCGCGCCGTCGAAACGCAGGATCGCACATTCGCCCGGCGCCCCGACGTTGACCGTTTTTCGCACGGAGTCTTCGCTGAGCAAGGCGTCGTCGGTAGCCAGCGGGACTTGCCCGGGGAACCAGTTCTGAGGAAGGGTCCATTCGCTGCTAATAGGGCCCATCCAGGTTCGTTCTGCCGCCAGCGCGGGCATCGCCGCGGTAGCCACAATCACCGTAACCATCAACGGTCTTAAACTGCTTCTTGATAACATCTGTGTTCTCCTTCTGATGCTAGCGGCATCGTTCGTTTGTATCCCTTTCGTGTCCTGGGGTTGTGGAGCATGCGTGTCGCGGCTCCTGCCACCCTGGCCACCGCCTCTTTCACCTCGTAAACAGGTGCGCAACTGCAAACCCGTAACGAGGTTCGGAGTTCTCTTTGAGACTCTGTAGGCTATTGCCAATCCAACACTTACGGGGGCGGCCCGGGTCAACTCCCCGTGAAGCTCACCTGAGACGTCGCGAGACCCGCAAGAACATCGCCGTTGTCGCTGTCGACGCATTCGCAGACGGCGAGCGGCCCCCAAGGTAGTCCACGCCAGACCTAGACTTTCGGGTCCACTATACTCGTTTCAGGGGTCCAAGATCAAGGTGAGAGCGCCTGCTTCGACGCATGCTTCAATCCGTGGATTGATGACCCCACGCCACCTGACAGGCTGCGGCTCGAATGGAGGCCCGGTTTCTCGCGAATCGCACCCGTGCGGGCGGCTCGTCCGGAAAAGCGCCAGATACGTGGGATCGAATCCGGTGGCGGACCCCGTTGGCGACGGCAGCAGCGTCGGCCTTGGGACCGGGGCGATCCTCACCCTGATGGGCCGTCCGAAGTGCCGCCTGTGCAGGGCCGAGAAGCATATTGACATTATGAGTAAGATGGCGTCACTCGCATGAGGTCCATCCGAAAAGCCATCAACGTCGGTCCGCCCAGTCCTCCCGGCTGCCCGGCCGAAAGGAAACCCGCAATGAAAGTGACCACCCGCGTACGCTACAGCCTGCGGGCCCTGCTGGAGCTGGCCCGTAACCACAGCGGGCCGCCGATTCCCATGCGTGCACTGGCCCGGGATGAACAACTTTCACGAAAGTACCTGCACGCGCTGCTCACGGATCTGAAGTCGGCGGGCCTCGTCCTCAGCGTTCGCGGCGTCCGTGGCGGATTCGTCCTGGCCAGGGAGCCCTCGGATATCCGGCTCAGCGATATCTACCACGCGGTGGAGGGGCCGGTCTCACTCTTGGATTGCGTGGGCGATCCCGCCTCGTGCGACAGGTCCACCGCATGCATTGCCCGCGAGACCTGGCAGG
>JAAEQG010000591.1 GCA_024231775.1 bacterium | reverse complement strand
CGTCTGCCTGGAGGGGACTTGCACCCCTCTGAACAGGTACACTCTCAGGCGCACAGCCGCGGACTTCAGTCCGCGCGGCCACTCGAACGTGAGCAACAAGATGATCGGGAATCGGGCAATCGGCACAATTGAACCAGATCTGGTATGAGCCCCCGGAGGGGGTGCAGGAATAAAGCCCAGGGTGAGCGAAGCGAGCCCTGAGGAAACTGCGCTGCCGCGGTCAAAAACCTCGCCTGAAACCGCCAGAGAGCGTGATCGGGCTTCCGCTCCCCATAACCGATCACGCGCCATGTACTTATTGCAGAAGGGACCCGGAACACTCTCCCGCGAGAGAACCCGTGTGGTCCCCCGACGAGTCGAAGACGTGTGGCCCTCTTCGTGAGTTGGCCAAGCCGGCATCCTCGTCGTGCTCTTTGACAAGTGAATAACGCCGGGGGCCGTATATCGGTCCTTGCCGCACAGACCGCCCGGCTCCTAGAATGCCTCGGGGCAAGCACGGCTGGAGGTGGGGCGTTCCCGACGGCCAGGTAGCTGCCGGTATCACCCGAGGGGGCTTGATGCGCGTCCGGAGATCATTCACGCTCGTCGAGCTGCTGGTCGTCGTCTCGATCATCGGCCTGCTGATCGCGATCCTGGTCCCTTCCCTGGCCAAGGCCCGTGCTCAATCACGTACCGTCGTCTGCATGCACAACGTCCACGTGCTCGGGCAGGGCCTGGGCATGTACGCGAGCTCGAACAACGACCTCCTCCTGCCCAGCCGTCTTCCCAAGATAGACGAGTGCAATAGCTACGCCGAAATCAACGGCGGGCGAAAGTACCGCCCCACCTTTCTGGCGGTCATGGGCACTTCGGTCGGCGTGCCCGCCTTCGAGGATCCTCAACCCTGCAAGGCCGATATCGATCGCTACGGTGAAGCCGGCGACCGGCAGGACTACTACCACCCAACCTACCTCTGCTCTGCCGTCCCAAGCTGGACCGACGAGCGCAACGGCGCGTACGGGTACAACTACCAGTTCCTGGGCAACTCTCGCCTGCGCGACTCCAATGTGCTGGACTCCTACAAGAACTGGGCGGTGCCATTGGCTCAGATTCGGCACACTGCCTCGACGGTGGCCATGGCCGACTGCATGGGCACCGCCGCCTCGTGGGCCCCGAGAAAGCGGGCTGATTACGAGAACAACTCCCGAGACGCCGACCGACTCGGCAATGAGGGCTTCAATCTGGACCCTCCCCGGGTGGACCCGACCGACGGAGAGATGGCCAACTTCGACAAGACCCCCCAGTCACGCACCGCTGTCGATCCCCGGCACCAGGGACGGGCTGGCGTGCTCTGGCTAGACGCCCATGCCGACACGCAAACTCCCGAGCAATTGGGCTACCGGAAGAATCCGGACGGCAGCTTCGGCTTCGAGGGCAACAACACCTTCTGGTCGGGAACGGGACGAGACGTAGCCTGGACACTTACGAGCTCGCCGTAGCCTCGCGTTCCCTCTGCCTCGGTCCTCACACCCCCCGCCTGATAGGGATATCCCCTACATGCACACTCGGGTTTTCCCCAATAGCAGGTCATGTAGCGGTGGCGTAGGATGGACGCACGGCGCTGTCGAGTATGCGCCGTCATGAAGGAAGCAACGCTTCTCTTCCATATGATTGTCGCCCGCTCGCCGAATGCCCTTCCCCGGTGGGCGGGCGACCCCCTTTGGCCGCCGTGATCGTTTTGTGCGTGTACCACGCCAAGACGACGGGATGTGTCACCATTATGTCACCCATGCACCGGTGAAGACCTCGACGGCAGGACCGGTCATAAGCAGCCCATGCTCTCCGCCCAGGTCGTACCGCGAATCCGCAAGGTCCACCCCGTGGGTCTTGGCCCACGCGGGCTGATCCAGACTGCGTACGCTGTCGATGAGCAGTTCCCCTCCGGGGGAGTGTACGGTAATGGGAAACGAAGCCTGGGCGTTCCGGGCCGCCGCGGCGGCTGAGGCACACGCTCCCGTGCCACAAGCATGGACCGCCCCGCTACCGCGCTCCCAGGTGAGGATGGCTACGTCGTGCGGAGAAACGACCCTCGCGAAGTGAACGTTGATGCGCTCGGGGAACGCCGCATGATTCTCCAGAGCAGGGCCATCGCCAGCCAGGTCGATCTCGTCGAAATCCTGAACGAAGACTACGAGGTGGGGGTTGCCCATCGAAACAAACGTCCCGAGAAGCGTGCGTCCGTTCACCTCGAACGGTTCATCGATCACCTCACCACGGCCGGAGAAGACCGGTGCACCGAAAGGTACGTAGTCCGCAGCCCCCATGACCGCGCGAACCCGCCCGACGACATCGCCATCCAGCAGACACTCCGCCAATCGCGGACCGGCTACCGTAGCGATGCGCATCAACGGCTGACGCACAATGCCGTGGTCGTGGGCGTACTTGGCGACGCAGCGCAGACCGTTACCGCACATCTCCGCAGTCGTGCCATCGATGTCATACATCTCCATGCGCAGATCGCCGTCATCCGCCGGACCGGCGATGAGCAGCCCATCCGCGCCAACACCGCGACGACGGTCGCAAACGGTCCGGGCCAGCGCCGGAGCGTCCGCCACCGACTCCTTGAAGCAGTCGACCAGAACGTAGTCGTTTCCCAGACCGTGCATCTTGGTGAAATGCATGATGTTCGCCATCTCCTCGATTCAGGGCATCGTCACGAAATAGAGGCCCGTAAAAACCTTGGGGTCGATCAGGGCACCGCGCGCCGCGGCGTCCCTCAGCCAAGTGGACACCTCCCGCAGCGGAACCTCATGAACCTGAATCCGCTCATGCCCAACACCGCCCCCCGGGCCGGTCTTCCGCAGCCCACGAGCGTAGTAGAACGTAATCACCTCGTTGCTCAAGCCCGCGGATGGAGGACCCTCGGTCAGGTACGCCATCTCGGCGGCTTCGTACCCGGTCTCCTCGTGGAGTTCGCGCCGCGCCGCCGCGGCGAAGGGCTCGTGCTCTTCGCCCTGCACATCGCCGACCAGCCCCGCCGGCAACTCGATGACCGTCTTGCGAACCGGTTCGCGGTACTGCTCGGTGAGGACCAAACGACGGTCGTCAGTGACCGCCAGAATAGCAGCAATCCCGGTGGCGTTGAGTCGCTCCGCATACTCCCAACCGCGCTGCCGGACCAGGCGGATATAACGCCCCGCCCCAAGGATCTCCTCGCAACTTTCGTCTACCACCGCCCACGCTCCTGGGGTCGTATCCAAGGAAGCACTCGCTGCCCCGCCAAGCAAGGGCGGCGCTCAACTATCGCCACCTCTCGCCTGGAGGATCAGCTGAGTACGCAGATCGTACAGCGTCTGCTCCAGCCCGACAGGGTATTGGTGCGGGTTCACGAACCGTTTGATGCCCGCGTGCAAGCCCTCCAACTGCTGTTGTGCGCGCAAGCGAGCTTCCCCTGCCGCGAGCGGAACCCCCTGAGGGACCCCGCCGCGCATTAATGGTTCGAGCAGGTCGGTGTGGGAAGTCCCCGCGGGGATGGAGCGGCGCCGGGTAGAGTCAAGCGGGTCAACCAACGCACAACCGTCGACGATACCGCACTCGGTATCGTAGATTGCATCCGCGACGAACGCGCTGTCTGCGTCAATGAAGCGACGCACCTGGAGGATTCCCGGGGTGGAGGTCTTGAGCGCCTGCTCGGAGACCTTGACCCGATACTGCCACGGCTTACCAGCCTCACGCACGGCAGCCAGCTTGTAGACCCCGCCCAGAGCCGGCTGATCGTAGGCGGTGGCCAGCTTCGTACCCACCCCCCACGCACCGATGGCGGCGCCCTGTTCCTTTAGACTCTTGATGATGTGTTCGTCGAGATCGTTGCTCGCGAGGATGACCGCATCGGCAAAACCTGCTTGGTCGAGAATCCTGCGGGCTTCGGTACTCAAGTAAGCCAGGTCTCCGGAATCCAGGCGCACCCCGATCAGCTTTCTCCCCTGCTCCCGCAGCCAACGGCCTACGCGCACAGCGTTGCGCACGCCTTCGAGCGTGTCATAGGTATCGACCAGGAACACACAGTTGTTGGGCAGGGCTTGGGCGTACGCCTGGAAGGCTTCCAACTCGGTTTCGAAGCACATGACCCAACTGTGGGCGTGAGTTCCACGAACCGGAATGTCGAACAGCTTCCCGGCAAGAAGGTTGGAGGTGGCAGCACAGCCTCCGACGTAAGCGGCGCGGCTGGCGGTCACCGCGCCGTCGATCCCCTGGGCGCGCCGCAGGCCGAACTCGAGCACGGGATCACCCTGGGCCGCTCGGCAGACCCGGGCAGCTTTGGTCGCGATCAGGGTCTGGAAGTTGACCATGTTGAGCAGAGGGGTTTCGAGAACCTGACACTGGGCCATGGGACCGCGGATGCGCAAGAGGGGCTCGTGGGGGAACACCACCGTCCCTTCGGGCACGGCATCCACGTCACACTCCAGGCGCATGCTGAGCAGATAGTCGAGGAACTCGCGCTCAAAGAGCGGCTGGCCGTCGTTCCCGGGAAGGGTGCGGAGGTAGGCGGTGTCTTCTTCCGAATAGCGAAACCGTTGCAGATACTCCTGCACGTAGGTCAGTCCGCAGGCGATGGAGAATCCCCCACGAAACGGGTTGGCCCGAAAGAACAGGTTGAACACCGCCTCGCGCTCACTGATCCCCGACTTCCACGCAGCCTCCGCCATGGTCAGATGGTAGAGATCGGTGAGCAAGCTCAGCGACGGTCGAAATAGTGCATCCAAGGCGCCCATGACCAGCCCCTCCCCAGGACGGCGCCATGCTCCGGCGGTGAGCCGGGAATGTCAAGCAGGGGCGCTGGCAGGAGTGAACAGTCGCACCGAGGCCACGGTCTCGTCGATGCGGTGCTGCCAGGTCTTGCGGTTGCGTGCGGCGAGCTGCTCGAGGGTGTGGACCGCGCGGGGGTCGAACTGGCTTGCTGAGCACCTGCGCAACTCGGCCAAGGACTCCGCCATGGAGCGCCGGGGACGGTAGACCCGATCGGTAGTCATCGCGTCAAAGGCATCAGCCACCAGCAGAATCCTCGAGCCAATTGGGATCTGCTTGGCCTCGAGTCCGGCAGGATAGCCGCTCCCGTTGAAATACTCGTGCTGATGACGGATGATGTGGAGCTCGGATTCAAGAATGTGCAGGTGATCGACAATTCGCGTGCTGATCAGGGGAACCTGGCGCATGACGTTCTGTTCGAGTTCGTTCAGACTCCTGGGCTTGAGCAGAACGCGATCGGGGATCCCCACCTTGCCGACGTCGTGCAGCAGGGCTGCGTTCCTCACGGACATGACCAACGCCTCGTTGCAGCCCATTTCTCTGGCGATCTGCTCGGCGTAGTGCGAGACGTTGATCGAATGCTTGGCGGAGTAGGGGTCCTTCTCCTCCAGGGCCTGCGTGAGCGCAGAGATGCTCTGCACATACACCTTCTTGGCCTGCACGCTCAACACCGCAACACGCTTGCGCAGCACCTCCACCTCCTCCTGCTGCACCAGGGGGGCTGAGGGCTCGTCCTCCCCTTGTACGTCCCGAGCGGTGGACACGCAGTTGCGACCTGACCGTTTGCAGACGTAGAGGGCGCGATCCGCCAGTTCCACCAGATCCGCAGCGCTATGCACGCGCGGATCGTCCGCACTCGCTACCCCGAGCGAAGCGGTCAGAATATGGTCCTTGAGCGGTTCGAGGTCCAGACGCTCGCAGATGGTCAGACGGATGCGCTCGGCCAATGCCGCAGCTTCGTCCAGCGTGGCTTCGGGAGCGGCGATGGCGAATTCGTCACCGCCAAAGCGACCGAGGAAATCCACGTCCCGGGTCGTGTTGCGCAGGATGGCCGCCACCGCCTCCAGAACATCGTTGCCCACCAGGTGCCCATAGGTGTCGTTGACTGCCTTGAAGTAGTCTATGTCCATCATGATGATGGACATGGGCGAACCGTAGCGCCGGGCTCGCTTCCACTCGTTGTCCAGGATGCGGTTCAGATGGTCATGATTGTACAGTCCGGTAAGCCCATCAGTGATCGCCGCATGCTGGAGCCGATTATGCATCTCCCACATGCGCAAACCCACCTTCACCCGGGCGACCAGCTCCCGGAGATCGACTGGCTTGGTGATATAGTCATCGACGCCGGCTTCGAGGGCTTCGTATTTGCGGTTCGGGGAATCGTGGGCGGTCATGATGACGAAGTAGAGATCCGCCAGGCTGGGGTCTTCCCGGATGCGCCGGAGCACCGTCGGCCCGTCCATCCGGGGCATCATCCAATCGCAGAGTACCACCTTGGGCCTGCGATGCTGGATGAGTTCCAGGCCGGACTTGCCGTCGGCCGCATCCATCCAGCTGAAACCCAGACGGTCCAGAGCCGAGCGCATGAACTTGCGCTGCTGCTCGTCGTCGTCAATGATGCAGATATCACACGCGGCGGTCATGGGCAAGCATCTATCCCGAGCGCGGATCTTCTCAGCAAGGTAAGGCAATCCTCGTCAGATGATCTATCGGAGGCGAACCCACGGCGCTTGGACGGAAAGCTGCGGAGACAACCCGACTATTCCTGCTACCGCGTAGTGGGGTGGTTATCGGGCGTGGCGCAGCTATTTCAGCTCGACGTTCCAGTAGGCGGTGTCGAGGAACTGCTTCCAGGACCGATACTTGGCGCTGGACAGGGCCAGGCGCATCACCGGGCTGAAGCGGGGTTTGGCCGGCAGTTTGATGAGCTTCATGTGGGCTTCGCTGGGGGTGCGCCCGCCCTTGCGGACGTTGCACTTGAGGCAGGCGCAAACCACGTTCTCCCACGTGGTCGGCCCGTTTCTGGAGCGAGGAACCACGTGGTCCAGGCTCAGGTCGGTTGAGCTGAACTTCTTGCCACAGTACTGGCAGAGATTCTGGTCACGGGCGTACAGGTTACGCCGGTTGAACCTGACCTCCTGACGCGGAAGCCGATTGAAGCTCAGCACCCGGATGATGCGCGGTACGGCGATTTCGATGCGAATGGTGCGCACCCACTCCTGGTCGGCGGGCTCGAACTCTCGCTTGAACTCGCTGAGTTCGCACCAGTCATCGAAGTTGTAGGAGACGTAGCGCCCGTCTTCGACGCGGATGACTTCAGCTACGGGCTGATCGTGGCGGTCACGCTTGAACAGCAGAGAGAATGCCCGCCGGGCATCGATGACCCGCAGAGCGGCATAATGCGCGTTGAGCATCAGGACATGAGAGTTGAGCCCTGAGCTGGAGCGCCCCATCGGGTTGGTCACCGCCTGAACTGCGAAAGCTACACCTCCTGCACTGATCCACGAACTCTTCGCTCAATCAATTGTAGGTTATCCGCAGCCGCAGCTCAAGAGGCAGTCCATATTCGTCGCCTGCAGGCGTGCATATGACCCAACGGGGGTCTCGCAACGTCCCGGAACATGCCCCCCTGGGCGAGAGTGCGGCAGGTACGCAAACTGGTCGCTAGTGCTGCGTCACGCCTGAATCGATTAGTAATCCGAGCCGCGCCCGTGAGGAAGCGGTTGAACGAGGTGTCCGCCGCTCTCGGGGGTCCGCTCCCTTACGGTCGCGGCTCGGTTTGGGACACGCCATCAAAGGACGCGTGATGTGGCACTACTCGATGCCCTGTTCCGCCAGCCAGCGTTCCACGTCAATGGCGGCTTTGCAGCCCATACCGGCTGCGGTAATCGCCTGGCGGTAGACCGAATCAGCTACGTCGCCCGCGGCGAACACGCCCTCAACGCTGGTGGTTGATCGATAGGTATCCTTCAGCTTGACATAGCCCTTCTCGTTCAGCTCAATCTGTCCCTGGAGAAAGGCGGTGTTGGGCGTGTGGCCGATGGCCAGGAAGAACCCGCTGATCTCCAAATCGCGAAGCTTCTCGGTCTTGACCTCACGCAGGCGCACGCCGGTAACGCCGGCGGTGTCATCACCCAACACCTCCACGGGGACGGAGTTCCACTCGACCTTGATCTTCTCGTGAGCTAACACCCGCTCCTGCATGATCTTGCTGGCACGAAGCTGGTCTCGGCGGTGAATGATGTGGACCGGATTAGAGAACTTGGTGAGGTAGAGCGCCTCCTCCATGGCAGAATCGCCCCCGCCGATGACCGCCACCGGTCTGTCTCGATAGCGCGGAAAAGCGCCGTCGCAGGTGGCGCAGGCGGTCACCCCCAGCCCCGCTTTGCGGAAGTGCTCTTCGGTAGGCAGACCGAGCCAGTTCGCCGAAGCACCGGTGGCGATGATCACCGCATGCGCGGAAACCGTGTCACCCTCGCTGTCAGTCAGAACAAAGGGACGCTTGGAGAAGTCCACCTTCTCTACGCTGACCCCTTTGATGCGAACCTCGAAGCGCTCCGCCTGGGTGCGCAGGGCGATCATCAGCTCCGGCCCGGTGATACCACCAGGAAAACCGGGGAAGTTCTCCACCTCGGTGGTGAACATGAGCTGGCCACCGGGGATCATCTCACTGTCGGACGAAATCGCCCCTTCGAGCACGAGGGGATCCAGATTCGCCCGAGCCGCGTAGATCGCCGCGGTCCAGCCGGCTGGACCGGAACCCACAATCACGACCTTCTCTGTACCGCCATTCGCCATCACGAGTATCGCTCTCCCAAAGCTGGTAAAGGTGGGAGCGCATCGCCACCAGACGACCGCTCTCCGCAGAGACCGGTGATCGCTCCGCATCGTCCCGCCGGGGGGCGGGCTGCCCACCAGTCTCACGCACCCTCAGGATAGGCGAGAAGCTCGTGAGCGTCCACGGAGGTCGACCCGCCAACTGAAAGTGGGGTGCATCCCGAACAAGGTGGCAGAAACTGGCTAGGGTGGCATGGGCAAACTTGTTTGCCCGTGTTGGACAATTCCACGGGCAAGCTGCTGCTTGCCCATGCCACCCTGAATGGGATGCACCCTGAGTGGGATGCACCCCTGCAAGT
>JAAEQG010000590.1 GCA_024231775.1 bacterium | reverse complement strand
CCGACGTGCTCCAGGCCTTGCGCCTGCAAAATGCG
Source organism: bacterium (assembly GCA_024231775.1). GTDB lineage: Bacteria > Planctomycetota > Phycisphaerae > UBA1845 > UBA1845 > JAAEQG01. Next base: position 22,085 of record JAAEQG010000590.1, on the reverse strand, counting down.
CTCAGCCGCCTGCGCACCGGTCAGACCACTGCTCACCGGAACCCGCGCCGCCGCGGCGAAGGCGGATTTGACCTTGGCCTGGGCCCAACCCGCCAGCAGCATCCCGGGAATCATGAATAACAAATAGGTCGGATCGAAGAAGATCATCGCATTGCTCCTCGTGCGTTTGTCGTCACCAGCCTACCCGCAAGGGGTGTGCCAGCGGCTTCTGTGGTGTAAGTACTTGCGACACAGCATGTTACTGGATGCGCCGGTTTAGTGTCACCCGGTCACTTTGACCGAACTGACTGCCAGATTGACGCTGTTGGTGCCTCCAGACGCTCGATCACCTCTCTATCCAGTCTACGCATCCGAAACTCGGAAGACCGGCGTTAGTGACCAACGTTGACTCTATCCCACATCAATCGACAATCCGCCCGGTGTGCGCCATCCGGGCGGAGGCGACGGCCTGGAAATCGACCGACGAGCGCATAATGCTCTCATGGCGGTTCGCAGTCGATCACCCCATCGACCGTCACGAGGGGAATGCTATGCTGGCATGCACTTTGGAGGCAACCTTGGACTTCACCCGGCTGCGTACGCCGCCCAACCATGCTGACACCCTGGTCGAACCGGAAGCTGAGCAGCTCGCCAGGCTGACGGAGGCTAACCACCGCCGGTTGGCGGAGGCGGACTATTCGCTCTTGGACCTGCCCGGTGCGCAGGCTCGCCGTCAGGTGCGCGCGGGCCTGGGGGTGGGCGATGACCAGCTCGCCATCGTCGCCGGCCATCAACCCGAGTTCATCCACCCGGGCGTCTGGGCCAAGCATGTGGTCATTCAGCGCCTGGCGAAAGCGGTTGGCGGGAAAGCTCTCAATCTGGTCGTGGACAGCGATGCGCCCCGGGATACCGCCCTGCACATTCCCTCGGCACAGTCCGGGCGGTTGGCGATTACCCACGTACCCGCCGCCGACCTACCCGCCGGACACGCGCTCGAGTTGGCTGCTCCACTGCAAGGCGAGCGTCTCGACTCCTTCGTTCAGCAAGTACGCGCCGCATTCGGAGAACACTTCGAGCGCTCGCTCCTGCCCGTGTATCTCAAGCAACTGGGCAGCCCCGACGCGGACACCGACTGGGTGGATCAAACCGTGCATGCCCGGCGTGCGGTTGAGGCTTCGGTGGGTGTCCGGGTGGACGATGTACGCATCAGTCGAGCTTGGGACGGTTTGCTGCTCGCGGAGATGATCGCCCACGCAGGAGACTTCGCCGCGAGTTACAACCGGGCCTTGGCCACCTATCGGCGTGCGAACCGGGTACGTAGCCGACAGCGTCCCATCCCCGACTTGCACCTCGAAGCCCGGCAGGTCGAACTCCCCGTATGGGTGTATCGCCGCGGCGAACCGCGACGGCGACTCTTCGTACGCCCCGGGAATGAGCGGGTCGAACTCCTCGCCGATCACGAATCCCTGGGGTCGGTCGCCCTGGCGGGGTTGCTTCGGTCCGAGACTGCCCGTTTGACTTTGGCTGGAATCGAGGGCGTACGGTTTCGTCCTCGGGCGTTGGCTTTGACCCTGTGGGCACGGCTGTTCCTCGCGGACCTGTTCGTACACGGGATCGGTGGGGCGAAGTACGATCGCATAACAGACCTGTTGATCCAGGACTACTTCGGCATCACTCCGCCCGCCATGGCCTGCGTATCCGCAACCCTGCGCCTGGATCTGCCGCGCCACGACATGGGCGCATCGTCCGTGCGCGCCCGGCGTCACTCCCTCCGCGACCTCTACTACAATCCGCAGCGCTACGTCACCTTCGACGAGACCACCACCGCCCTGTTGAAGCGACGCGGCGCGGCGGTCGATCGATCAGCAGCCCTGCGCAAAAGCCAACCGAACGAGCATCAGCTTCGCCGCCATGCCTTCCAGGCCGTCCGGGAGATCAACGACCGCATCCTCCGTCTGCACGCCCCGGTGGCGAAGCGGCTGCAAGCCGATCTACAAGAAGGCGAACGCCGGCTGCTCGCGAACCAGATCGCCGACAGTCGCGACTACTTCTTCGCCCTGTTCAGCCGCCCGGTTCTCGATTCCCTGCTGGACCGGCTACCCGGGGAGGAGGTTTTGAGGCTATAATCCCCATGCAGGCGGCTGATCGCGGGGATCGAGGAGTCCGGCACAGCCGGACCGGTTCCGAGCGAACACCCCCGTTCGAAGCACCGTACAGAAGGAGAGCATCGTGGGCGAAGGACCCTCTGAAACCAAGATTCACGTGGACAGCGACTGGAAGGACGAAGCCCGACGTGAGAAGGAGAAGCTTGTCGAGCAGGAAGCGGCTGCGGCGGACGCCGGCCCCTTGCCCGACCCCACCTTCATGGAGATCGTCAACATGGTGGCGATGCAGGCGGCGGTTAGCATCTCCGGGTACCAGCATCCGTCCGGCCAGAACACCCCGCCCGATCTGGCGATGGCCAAGCACTTGATCGATCTGCTGGAAGTGCTCCACAAGAAGACCAAGGGCAACCTCACCGAAGAAGAGGATAAGGTCCTGGGAGGCGTGCTTTACGAGATGCGCATGCGTTATGTGCAAGCTTCCGGAGGCCCCAGCCCCGCAGAGGTCCCCACAGCTTAGCGCTCGGACATGCGTCATCTGATGGCGTGTCCTTAACCGAGCCGCGACCGTAAGGGAGCGGTCCAAACGCGCCATGATCTGGTCCGGTGGGTATTCTCGCGGCGGCGCGCGGGCATGTGCTCCGCAGACGCGGACAACACGGTGACAGGCTAAGCTGATGCTCTTTCAACCTCCTCTGGCGCCGCAGTACGCGGAAATGAGCGAGAACGAACGCGCCGAGCGCATCGCCCGGCATAAGCTGGCGTTCGGGGATCGGCTGGTGATCCTCGGGCACCACTATCAGCAGGACGAGGTCATCCGTTTCGCCGACTTCACCGGCGACAGCCTCAAGCTCTCCCAGATCGCCGCAGCGCAAGCCGGCGCCGAGTTCGTGGTCTTCTGCGGCGTCCACTTCATGGCGGAGTCCGCCGACATTCTCACCGCGGACCCGGTCAAGGTCATCCTCCCGGACCTCTCCGCCGGATGCAGCATGGCGGACATGGCGGACATCGACCAGCTCGAAGACGCCTGGGACTACCTGGCCAAAACCACCGCCGAGAAGATCATCCCCATCACCTACGTCAATTCGGCGGCCACCATTAAGGACTTCTGTGGGCGTAACGGCGGAGCGTGCTGCACCAGCGGAAACGCCCGCCTGATCCTCGAATGGGCGCTGCGGCAGGGTGAGAGGATCATCTTCCTGCCCGATCAGCACCTCGGTCGCAACACCGCGTTCGCGATGGGCATCAGTCTGGACCAGATGGTCCTCTACGATCCCGCCCTGGCCCACGGGGGGCTGACCGACCATCAGGTAGAGGCGGCGAAGATCGTCCTCTGGAAGGGGCATTGCAGCGTTCACAGTCTCTTTACCGCGGGGCAATGCGCCGAGATCCGGGCCCACGATCCGAAGGTGCGGATCCTCGTCCACCCGGAATGCCCGTGGGAGGTGGTCCAGCAGGCTGACCTAGCCGGCAGCACCGAGTACATCATCAAAGTAGTCGCGGACTCCCCGCCAGGATCAAGCTGGGCCATAGGGACCGAGGTTCACCTGGTCAGCCGCCTGGCGGATCGGCACCCCGACAAGAAGATCCGTTCGCTCGCCGGTATCCAGTGCCTGTGTACCACGATGTACCGCGTCGACACCAGCCATCTGCTCTGGACCCTGGATGAGCTGGCGGCAGGCCGGCTACCCAACCGGATCGTCGTTCCTCCGGACGTGTCCCCAGGGGCGGTCGTCGCCCTGCAGCGAATGCTCGACAACTTCTCCGCCAGCCCGATCGCGGCGAAATAGACCCAGCACCTGCTGCGGAGCTATCCACTTCGCTCATCCGCAGTTGTGGCGGCACTCGCTATCGGACGTCAGTCGGCTATACTAGCCCCATGGAACGGGACATTGCCCGCGTTATCATCACTCAGGAGCAGCTCGCCCACCGGATTTCGGAGCTTGGGGCTGAGATTGCTGCCGTCTACCCGCCTAACGAAGATCTGACCATGGTCACGATCCTCTCCGGTTCAATCGTTTTCTTCTCCGACCTCATCCGCCAATTGCCGATGAAAATGCATATCGGACTGATCACCGTGTCCAGCTACGGGGGGGCGACAACGGAGTCGCGAGGACCCCAGCTGCTCGATGACCTCAACGTCGATGTGACCGGACACCACGTTCTCATCGTCGATGACATCCTGGACACGGGCCGTACGTTGCGAATGGTTCGCAACCGTATGGCTGATCGGGGCGTCAGGAGCGTGCGCGCAGCCGTGCTGTTGCGGAAGACCGCCAAGGCCCCGGCGGATGTGCATGCGGAGTTCGTCGGGTTCGATATCGAAGACGAATTCGTCGTGGGGTATGGACTGGATTATAACAACCTCTATCGCAACCTACCCCATGTAGCGGTCCTGAAACCGGAACTCTACTGATTCAGGCGACCTCCGAATGTGTGTCGCTACACTCGAAACTCCGTTGTGCTCCGGCGCCGCCGCCGAGGCTCCAGCCCAGGAAGCGGCTGCCGGCACCCAGGCCGTCTCTCTTCCCACCGAACTGCTGGACGGTGGGGAGGTGGTGGTCTTTGCGCTGAAGCCATCTCTCTGGTTTGTTCTGTTCGACTCGATCAAGTGGCTGGTTGCGGGGATCGTGGTCTTGGCGGGGGCTTCCCTGGCGGGCAGGCCGCTGGAGATGGTGTCGTACGCCACCCTGGTGGAGGTTACCACGTTTGTGGTGGTCTGCCGGGTCGGTGTGGCTTTGCTGCGCTGGGTGTCGCGGTTCTACGTGCTGACCAACCGCCGGGTACTGCGCATCTGCGGCGTCTTCCGGGCCAACATTCTCGACACCACCCTCACCGACATCGTGAACACCCGGGTCACCGAGGGCTGGCACGAGCAACTTACCGCGTTGGGTACCATTCGTTTCGCGTGCGCGCAGTTCGCGGAGCACGATCCGACTTGGCACAACCTCGCCCGGCCCCATGAGGTCCACGATCAGCTACGCCGTGCCATCGAACGAGCCATCGACCGACAGCACGGAGGCTGACCCGCGCAACCCAGCGGATTGCCCACTCATGCCGATATATGAGGTGTTCAAGCATGGAGGCATAGCAGTCCGTGGTGAAACACCGATCCGGCGGCATCGGCAAGGATGAGGGCGCCAACCGCGCGAAGCGGTTTTCAATCCTGTGAAGCGCGAGATGAAGCTCCCTCGGCAACAGAGGACGCAGCAACGCCGCCCAGATGACCGAAATCAACGCCAGAATACGCCCACACAACCCCTGACAGCCGCGGGCAGTGCCCACACCGAACAGACTGCGCATCACCAGCCCCAGATTGAAACCCGCCGCGTGGATCAGCAAGCGTTTCAGGATGTTCGGATGGTTGCGCAGGTGAGTCCGCCGCATCCCGCCGGTATCATGGCAGTGGGCGAACGGACGCTCACCGTATTCGGAACGCCTCTTCCTGAGCTTCTGCCCGCGATCACCGCGAATGCGACGACGATTGGCATGCACCGCGTCACGCTTGGCTTCCTTGCCCACCCAAATCCGACGGTTTCGGTCCGGCTCCGAAACATACGTGCGAATGTCGCGGTCGTGAGGATCCTTCAGGACCGCGTTGCTGTGATAACCCTTGTCCCCGCCTGCCGGGTGGCCACCTTGCCCGAGCAGGTGGGGACATCGTTCATGGGGAGAGAGGGAAAGCCGACGCGTGTTTCCTGCGAATAGCGTTGGGGCTACGGTGCGCATAGTCAGAACGCGGCAAGACGTACAGAAGCTCCCCCTCCTCATTCGATCCATGCTCCGTCGAGGACGCCGAGGATCTTCTTGCACCTCCTGTCCACACACCGAGACCCGAATGTTGGGAGACGCATCTTGTCTGTGGTAACCTCGCGGTCATGTCCGTGGGGAAACTCCAGGTCGAACGGATCATCAGCGCGTCGCAGACCCGGCGCGTCGGTACGCACATCGAGCATCATGAGACCCTCGACTCCACGAACCGGATAGCGTGGGATCGCGTTGCGGATGCGGCGGCGGGTGACGGGTTGGTCATCCTGGCGGAGCATCAGTCTGACGGTCGCGGGCGGTTGGGGCGGTCGTGGGAGTCTCCGCGAGGGGCGAGCGTCCTGATGAGTCTGGTGCTGGTGGACTCCTCGGCGGCGCTCGGGGGAGATGTGTTGGCGCTGTTGGCTGCGGTTGCCGCAGTGGATGCGATCCGAGCAGCGACGGGGGTTGTGGCAGAGATCAAGTGGCCCAACGACTTACTGGTGGGTGGGCGAAAACTCGGTGGGGTCTTGATCGAGTCGCGCCGCCTGAACGCAGAGACTGCTCCATTGGACGGTGCTGCGCTTGGTTCCTCGTCATCAACAAGGGGTGACGCGGCATTCGATGGCGATGCGCGACCGACCGCGCGAGGATACTCCACCGCTGGAGGAGGAGACTCGCCCATCCGCGCAGACATCGGCGTGTATGTTGTTGGCCTGGGGATCAACTGCCTGCAGCATCGGAACCACTTTCCGGAGGAGCTGCGGGAATCAGCGACGTCGCTCGAGTTGGAAAGCCCCAATCCGGTTGATCGCTCGCTTGTCGTTCGTCACTTGGTGGTCGAGCTGGACCAGTGGCTGGCTGACCCGAGCGCGTGGGATTTACGAACGCTGCATGACGCTTGGCTGCGCCGCGGGCCGCCCCTGGGCAAGCGGGTCCGACTGCGCCAGGCGGGGGTCAAGTTCACCGGCCAGATCATCGACATAGATCCCGCCGCCGGACTCGTCGTTCAGCTCGATGAAGGCGGGCGGAGGTTGTTCGACGCCGCCACAACCTCCGTGTTAGACTGAGTCGCCCGGGCCGGGGTTGTGGTCCTTCGGGGCTTCCGCGTAGCTGGCGGCGGCGCAGCTCCGGTCCGCACGGGTTACGAGCGGTGTCCAGTATTTCCCAATCTCCGAGCCGGACGATGCGTTTACCTAGTCTACGGACATTCTTGGCCGTTCTGGAACCGGGCGACTGGAGTGGGTATCTGGTCGGGCTGGGCGGGGGCCTGCTGGGTGCGGGGCTGCTGGAGCACTTCTGCTGTCTCTTTGATCCGATGCCATCAACATGGTGTCCGGTGCTCGGAGCCTTCCTGGTGTCGGTCTCGATCGGGCTTGGCGTACCCCATCGCTTGGCCGCTTGGCTGGCGGTTCGGGTCTGGCGCCGGAGGCACCGTTCCTCCTCCGGCACAACGGTGGCGATGACTCCACTTCCCTACGCCGCATACCAGCCCATGGGGAAAGACGAGCCGCTCCAGCGCGTTCTGCTGGGTGGTCTTGCCCTGGTCAGTGGCGTTGCTGCCATCGCGGCGCTGGGCATGGTCCGGGTCGTGGCTGAGGTGTACGAGACCCTCCTGATGGGGTTCCTCTGGGGAACGGGTTCGCTGGCGGTTCTGGAATGCACTCTAGCGTTCGCGCTATCGGTGCTTGTTCTGGTACCCGTGGGTTTGAGCTGGAGTTGTGTTCATCATCTGGCATGCCCGGTGGGCGGGTGGCGCGTGCGTCCGCTTGCCGGCGTGGTCGCGGGCGTCGCTACCGCCACGCTTGCGTTAGCGTGCAGTGCAAACCGGCTCGAGCGCACGCCGGCGGATCTCTACCTGCTGGCAGGTTCGATCCCCTTCTTCGTCCTGTCGATCCTCGCAGCTCGGGTCACGGGATCCCCGCGCCGCGCCGAGGATGAGACTCGGAGCCGCACCCACCTTCCCGCTCCGCATTCACGCGCTCGATGGCCGGAACTGCTCCAGGCGGCGGTTATCGTGACCTTCGGTGCGGGCATATTGTCGATGGGCGTGTGGTGCCGTGCGTTCGGGGTACTCGTGGGATGCAACACCGCCGGGGCACTTCTGACGCTGACGATCTGGAGCTTGGGAATCGCAGTAGGCGTGGCCGCGGGGTGTCGGAGGGCGTCCCGTCGTCCCCCATCCATCGGCGAACTCGGGATGGCCTGTGCCCTGGCTGGCGTGGGGAACGCGGTGGCGACCGGCGTGATCGGGGCGCTGGGTTCGTGGGCGCATGGATTGGCTGATGCCCGAGGTGGGGGGTGGATTCTGGCGGTGGCTTTTCTGGGACCGGCTGCCTCCGGCATTGGATACGCGTTAAGCCAAGGCCTACTTGCCGTTTTGGCCCGCACCAGCCATCCGAGTCGAATCGGATCGGTGATGCTGATGCGCTGCGTGCTGATGGCGGCGGGAACGATCGCGATAGTGTTGGTTCCTCTGGTGGTTGCAGTGGGGACCTATGCAGCCCTGGTGGCTGCCAGCCTGGTGCTTGTAGGCGTTGGAGGATCGCTCATTGTCCACGAGCCAACGCCCCTCCGGCAGACACGACGCCTGCGCCTGGGGGTGGTCTTCGCGTCGGTAGCCCTGATGTCCCTGGTGCTTCCCCAGGTGGGGCGCGCCTGGCTGGCGACGCGACCGTGGGAGCGCTTGCGCCTGCACGAGCATGCTTGGCTCACCCGTTCGGTGTGGGCGGTCCGGGGCGACCTCCGCACCTTGCCGGAACCGGCAGGGTCCATGACGGATTCTGTGCCGGATCATCCGATCGAACCGCCGCTGAATCCAACCGAGATTCCGAACTGGGCGGCGCTCCCCACGTCGGCGCGGGTGGCTGTGCTTGGCACGCAACCGCACATTCCGATGACGCTGGGTGTCAGGCGGCACCGCGAAGACCGCCTGTTCGATCCCAGCGTACTAACCGGCCATGCTGCCGGCCGACCGGACCGGGCAGGAATGACGGGGATCGTTGATGAGCCGGCGACACGGTTCCTGCGGCGGGCACCGCGAAGGTACGATCTCATGGTGATCGAGGCAGAGGGCATTCCTCTCGCGGAATGGGACACATCGATGCGCACCGCCGTTATCGGACGTGTCCTTGACCGACTGAGAGTGGATGGCGCCGTGCTCATGTCCATACAGCCGACCTCGCCACAGGCGGCAGAACTCATCGACTACGTGTCGGACGCGGGGCGCAGCCGATGCCACGGGCTGGTTTGGGGGTGGAGCACCCACCGTAGCCGGACGACTCTGTGGCTGGCGTTTGGTCGCAGCGCTCAGTGGCGAACTCGGTGGTTGGAGTTCCTCGGGGACCTTGATGGCGATCCTGCGGATCTTGCCGACTTCGTGGGCGCCGCGGGCTAACCCTTCCGGCTTCTGCCGCGCTTCCTGCTAACGGCGTAGCCACGCCGAGCCCAAGCTGCATCTTCGCTCGCGAGGTTCCATTCCCAGTGCATTCGTTTGGCTGCACTCGACGGCGACGCTTCGCGCCACAGCGTTGTTCGGGTACCTGCGTGCGCGTCGTCGGCTGGGGCCAACCATGCCGGACCGTTATCGGACCCTCTCTGGATGATCGAAGCTGTCTCTCCGGGCGGATTGGGGTCGACTGCTTTATCGGGCCGGACGGGTGTCCGATATATCGTGAGCAGAGTGGTCCGATACCAGCAGGGCCAGGAGGTGACCAATGTCTGACACGAATAGCACGCCGCGCCGGCGCCCGGTGCGGTGGTTGATCGCGGCAGTTCTTACCGCCACCTGCTTGCGCGTCTGGTTGGCGCCAGGAGGTGCGCTGCCTGTGGCGGAAGCCCAGATCCCGGATAGCGGTCTGCAACGCAGGCAGATGGTGGACGAGATTCAGCAGACCAATCGGCTGCTGGAGCAGATCCAGCACACCCTCCAAACCCAGACCATTAAGGTACGTGTGGAAGGTACCGATAAGACCAGCGATGGGGCGCTCGTTCCGCGGCTTCGAAAGCCGTGAGAGTCAACGCGACCCAGGGTCTGGTGTGTGAGCGGACCGTGCGGACCAGAGTGCGGCCCCGTTGCGCCGACGCTGATGGTGGGCGCAGGGTGTCGCTGCTCGGCGATTGCCGGGAAAGGTCAGGCTAAGCCGTGTCGCTCGTGAGTCAAAGTGCAGGACCGATAGCCGTTGACCTCGGCAGGTACGCCCTGCGCGTTGCCCAGGTTTCCGAACGCCGGAGCCAGGCCCGGTTGGTGGCGGCAGTGTGCCACACGTACTCGACGCAGGCTCTGGATGAGGGCCGTGAGGTGGAGACGGTAGAAGCGCTGCGCAGGATCATCCGGAGCAAGCGTTTTACCGGCCGACGGGTGGTGAGTGCGCTGAGCGAACACGATGTGCAGACCAAGAACTTTCGCATGCCTCAGATGCCTGACGCGGAGTTGGCCCAAGCCGTTCGCTTTGAGGCGTTGGAACGAATGGCCGGCGTGAGTGAGGATGCGGAGATTCGCCACCTTCCTGCAGGATCCGTCGTTGGAGGTGGTGAAGCTCAGCAGGAGGTCATCGTCCTGGCCGCCAGGGAGGAGGCGGTCCGCGGTCGTCTCGAGTTGCTTTCGAAGGCTGGTCTGAATCCTGTGGGAATCGATGTGCTGCCGTGTACCGTCTTTCGACCGTTCGAGCGTTATCTCCGCGCGGAGGAGGATGCCGAGCAGGTCAACGCTTTTGTGGACCTGGGGTGGTCGGGTACCCGCATCACGGTGACGCGGGGCAATCGGATCGCTTTTACCAAGGCCTTCGAGTGCGGGGGCGCCAGTTTGGACCGGTTGGTGGCTGAGAACCTGGGCATTGAGCCGAAGCGGGCCAACGAACTGCGTCGCGGGTCAGACGCGGCGGGGGAGGACGCTGACGCCGCTGCGACAACTGAGGCGGCGGTACGCGGCGGGATCGAGCAGATCGGCAAGGAGATTGGCCTGTGCTTGCGCTACTATGCGGTCACCTTTCGCGGAAAGCGCCCGGAAACGGTGACCTGCGTGGGCGGCGAGGCGCTGTGCGCGCGGCAGATCGAGATGCTGTCAGAGGTCGTGGGACTGCCGTGTCGCGCGGGTTTTCCGCTCCGTAGCGTGGAGTGTGCAGGTGCGTTCGCGGCGGAATCTCCCAGCAAGTCCATGGCCGAATGGACCACGGCCGCAGGCTTAGCGATGAAGATGGTTAACCGCACGGTTGAGGCAGTTGCCTGATGCAGGAAGTCGATTTCATCCCGGAGTGGTATCAGGCGAAGCGCCGCGGCCGGCGCGATCTGGTGCTGCGCGGGATACTCTTGGGGTCACTGGTACTTGTGTTGGCCTTTACCTCAGTAGCCGGATACGCGCGCGCCGCCGCCGCGAAGCAAGACCTGGCCCAGTTGGAATCCAGCTTGGCGGGGCAGGCTGGAGTGATCCAGGCAACCTCCGCGCTGGAGGAGCAATTGGCGAAGCTCCGGCGGAGGAGGCAACTGCTCTCCGACATCGCCGGCGGAGCGCCGCTTCACGGCGTGCTGGCTGAGCTGTCGCGGATCATGCCCGAGGCAATGGCCCTAACCGAGTTGCGGTTTGTACGGGAGAGGTTTGTTGCGGAAGGTCAGCCGGCCGAGCCATCTCCGAGGAAGGGCGCAGAGAGGGCTGCCACGACCCCGGGGGGGAGGATTGAACTGGTCGGGCTGGCGGCAACGGACGCAGAGGTAGCCAGCCTGATGAGCAACATGCTACGGGCGGAGGTGTTTGGAATCGTGCGCTTAGGCTACTCCCGGGCGGTGGTGAGCGATGGCCTGCTGGCCAGAGAGTTCAAACTGTTCGCTGATCTGCGGCAATTCGAGTGAGAACCACGGTGAGAAGACGCAACACGTACATAGTGGCCGCTGTCGCGGTAGGAATCACCGCGGCGTATGCCTTGTTGCTCCTCGCTCCGCAGTTGCGGCGGTTGTCAACGATGCGTTCGTCGATCACTGCGCTCGAGGAACAGTTGGCCAGCGGTGCTGTCGATGTGGCCGGATTGTCTCAGGTCGAGGCGAACCTGCAGCGGACCAGCGCCCTGCTGGCGGACCATGCCACTCGGATCCCCCCAGAGGCCCGCGTGGGCAGTTTCGTGGAGGAGATGTCCTCGATCGCCGGACGCCTGGGGCTGCGCGACCAGAACATCGTGCCCAAGCCGCCGCTCCAGTTCGGGACCGTGGCCACCTTGCCGATCCAGATTAGCTTCGTGGCTGATTCCGCAGTGACCCACGCATTCTTGCGGGAGCTCGAATCGCTGCCCCGCGTCGTCCAGATCACCTCGGTAGCGATGGAGCGGACCGAGTCGGTCGGCGAGTCCCGCAAGCGTGGGCGGTTTGAGTTGAGCACGGAAATGAGCGTGCAGATTTTTTATGAAGTGAGTGACACCGGAACGAACGTGTGAGTCGAACACCGTGGTCATTGCTGGTTCTTCAGTTCAAGATATCTCCGGCCAAGAGCGGGGTGCTGGGAGCTCTTGCGCTGGTGTTGATCGTGCTTTTGGGGCGTTCCCTGCTGCGGGGGCCGAACTCAGCCGGGGCCGCTCCGGTTCAGGAATTGGCCGGGGTGGACTTATTGCCGTCGTCCGCGGCGGGGTTGGAGCCCATCCCCACCGCAAATCGGAAGGCGTGTCCGCCGTGTCCGCTACTCCCCCGGGAACCGGTACGCGATATCTTCCGGGCGGATTGGACGCTTTTCGCCCACACACGCAGCGTGGGCGAAGCCGACGTGCCAGTCGAAGAGGACGAGCCTACAGGAGAGGATGCTCTGGAGCTGACCCTTGAACTGACTCTCACGACGCAGGCGACCGACGGGACGCCCGTTGCGGTGATCAGTGGTGAGCGAGTCCAGGTTGGGGATGTCCTCCGGGGGTTCGTGATTGAGTCAATTGTCCCCGGAAGGGTCGTACTCGTGGACCGGGGAGGGCAGCGAACTTCGTTGCTGATGGAGTGAACTCCGCTCCCGGGACCCGCGCTCGGCAGCCTTCGGGACGCCGGTGAACGGGTGTGTTCGGGAGAGTGGGAGCTGCAAAGGAGAGCGGCCGATGGCCATGAACCTTTCGTGCGGAAGATGGATGATCCTGGGCGTAGCGGTGGTTCTAGCCCCCGCTCCGCTTTGGGGTGATCCGCCGGAGCAGAAGCTGGCGCAGACCGAGGGGGAGAACTGGTTGGGGCAGATCATTGCTGCTCAACCAGCCGACTCCGCACAGGGTGACGAGGCTCCGATGATCGGGGCTGCCCACCCGCCCGATTCTGCAGGTGACGCTGCGACTGCGGCCCCGGGACCTTCCCTGGGTGGTCGCCTGGAAGGTGATGTCATCGAGGTTTCCAAGGCCGGCCAAGTGGAGCTGCACGTTGCGGAGCGACCGCTGCCCACCGTGCTGGAGATTCTCTCGGTGGAGAGCCAGCGCAACATCATCGCTACTCCCAACGTCACCGGTACAGTTACGGCGCACCTGTACAACGTGACCTTCGAGGAGGCCCTGGACGCGATCCTGGTGGCGAATCAGGCGGGCTATCGGGAGGTCGGCAACTTCATCTATGTGTACACGAATGAAGAGCTCGCCGCGATCATCGCTGCGGAAACGCCGCCGGCGACGCGGGTCATCCCCTTGTACTACATCCCGGCCGTGGACGCACTGGCGATTGTCACGCCCATGCTCAGCGACGTGGGCACCGCCGTGGCCACGCCGGATACGGAAACCGGTCTCAGCAGCGACTCCGAGCAGGCCGGGGGAAACAGCCTTGCCCAGCAGGACTACCTGGTGGTGCGCGATCGCCCGGATGTGATCGCGCACATCCTCAAGACCCTGCTCGAGGTGGACGTGAGGCCTCGACAGGTGCTGGTCGAAGCCACCATCCTGGGTGTGCGGCTGGACGACCGGAACTCTCTGGGTGTCGATTTCACAGTCGTGGGCGGAGTGGATCTGGAGTTGATCGGCTCGACTTCGACCGCGGTGACCAATCTGACCATGGGGCAGTTACCCACCAACCGTCTTGAAAAGTGGAACTCCAACGTGAGCACCGACTTCACGGACATGGTTGACGATGGCGGGATGACGATCGGCGTGATCAAGGATCATGTTGGCGTATTCATCCGGGCGCTGGAGTCGATCACCGACACGATAGTGCTGGCCAACCCGAAAGTTCTGGCTCTAAACAAGCAGAAGGCCCAGGTCATCGTAGGGCGTCGCGACGGTTACCTCACGACTACGGTCACCGAAACGCAGGCCATCCAGACGGTCGAGTTCCTGGAGACCGGAACTCAGTTGATCTTCCGGCCCTTCATCGGTCGCGATGGTTACGTGCGCATGGAGCTGCATCCGGAAGACAGCGTGGGAACCGTCCAGGCTGGTCTACCCTCCGAGCAGACCACGGAGCTTACCACCAACGTGATGATTCAGGACGGACAGACCGTGCTGATCGGCGGGTTGTTCCGCGAGGTGGCCACCGAGGGGCGCAGCCAGGTTCCGCTGCTGGGTGACATTCCCGTGGCAGGAACCGCGTTTCAAGGTCGCAATGACAGTACGGAACGCCAGGAGGTCGTCATTCTGCTGACCGTCCACATCGTCAAGGATGACGACGCTTATGCCCAGGCAGGAGAGGAGATCCGCCAGGACATGGAGCGGATGCGCGTGGGCCTGCGGCGGCAGATGATGTGGAACGGCCGTGAGCGCCTGGCCCAGGCGCACTACCGCAAAGCCCTGGAGCACTTCGCCGCCGGCGATACCCCCAGGGCGATGTGGGATGTCCGCATGGCCCTATACAACTACCCGAGGTTCACGTCGGCGATCGATCTGAAAGAGGAGATTCTCGGCCATCGCGATTGGGATGACGAGGGCTCCACCACGCGCGACTTCATTTACAGAATCATCGCCAAGGAGCAGGGCATCGACGGGCCGGACTACGAACGCCTGGGACCCCCGTTTGTCCGACCGGATGAGCTTATCGACAGCGATGTAGGAGAGTCGAACCATGAATCATGACCCTCAGCGATACAACGACCATCGCCGGTTCAGGGCGCCCGGCACTAAACGGTCGGCGGGAGCGCGCCTGGTGGGGTTGGCTCTGCTCGTGGGGTGCGCGTCGTCCGCCGGATGCACCACTTTCGAAGAACGACGGGCCAAGGCGGAGCTTCACTGGAACCAGGTACGTTCCGGAATGAAGCTGCAACTGGCTGCCCAGCAGTACCAACGCGGACAACTCCACGCCGCCATCGCCACGGCGGAGGAAGCGGTGGCGACGGACAACACTTCTGTGGAGGCCTATCTGTTGCTGGCCCGATGTCGTTTGGAGCAGGGGCAGGTGGCCTCGGCACGTCGGGCGGTGCAGCAAGCCCGCGGTTGCGCCCCAGGCTCGTCGGAAGTCGAGTACCTGCTGGGCCTGATCGAGGAACAGAGCGACCGACTGGACGACGCCCTGACTCACTACCGACGGGCACGGCAGTGGAACGGAGATACCGTGGACTATGTCCTGGCCGAGGCGGAATGCCTCGCCGCTCTGGGGCGTGCGGAAGAGGCCCGCGAGTTGGTGACGGATAAGATGGGCAGGTTCGACTCCGACGGAACCCTTGAGCTGCTCCTGGCCCAGATCAACATCCTGCTGGGTGACAGTAAGGAGGCACTGAGCTACATGAGCATAGCGCTCGACCGCAGTGGATGTGGCATGCCCTCGGCGCACGACACCGACGGCTGCGCGGGCGTGGTGGAGCAGTATGGTCGGATGCTCTCAGAGGCAGGCCGACACGTGGAAGCGATCGGGTTGCTGCGACCCTATGTCGCAGCCCACGATGAACCATCGCTGTCCGTGGTTACCGCGTTGTGTTCGAGCTACCTGGCGACCGGACAGGCGTCGCCGGTTCGGGACATGCTGCGCGAGCGATTGCGCCAGGGGGAGAACCACCCGCGTTGCTGGATGCTGCTGGCTCGGGCATCGATCATGTTCGGAGACTGGACGACCGCGCGGCGTTGCGTGGATCATCTGGCTTCGCGGCGCGCCCCGATTGCCAACCGGAGCGCTCAACCCCATTTGCTTCGGGGGTTCGTCTGCTGGAAACAGGATGACCCGGTGGAAGCGGAGGCGTCTTTGCGTCGGGCTTTGTCGATCGACCCACGGGACACTCTGGCCCACTGCTTGATGGGGCAGTTAGTAGAGGAAGACCAGCGTCTGGCGGCGGAGGCGCATTACCGTGCCGCGCTGGAGATCGATCCCAATTGTGCATGGGCCCGCTACTTGCTGGGCATGCCTGATCTGGAACCGTCCTCCGGTTTCGACGAGGCGGTGGCTGAATCCGTGCCGGAGGAACCCCTGGAGACTGCCAGTGCCCTGGGCGGCGGATTGCCCTTTCCATGAGCATCACTATCCGCGAAGAAGGCGGCGTCAGCATACTGGCGATCGTCGGTGAACTGACCGAGTCCGCCGCAGTGGAAATGCGCGCCTTGGTCGCCCGGGCATTCGAAGCCGACGGCCGAGACTTTGTCGTCGATCTTGCGGAAACGACGCGGATCGACAGCGCCGGCCTGGAGGCGCTCACCTGGCTGAAGCGCGAGTGCGACGAACGTCTGGGCCTGATCAAGCTGTGCAATCTGACGGATGCGCTCAAGAAGATACTCGAGATGACTCGCCTGGAGCATCAGTTTGAGCAGTATGAGTTCGTTGAGGATGCCCTCGAGAGCTATGCGTAGGACGTGGTCATGAGCCAGGCCGGAACAGGTACGCGCCCCAAACCGATAGGCGAGGTACTTCTCGAGCAGAAGCTCGTTACGGATGAACAGATCGCTCAGGCGCTCGACGTTCAGAGGCAAAGTGAGAACCGCAAGCTGCTGGGGGAGGTCATTGTCGAGCTGGGCTTCTGTACTGAAGCCCAGGTCGTGGAGGCGTTGGCCGACGCCGCCGGAGTCCCCTTCGCCCACATCAATCCCAGCCTGGTAGATCCCAAGACCATGAAGGTTCTCTCGCGAGAGTTCGTCGAGAGCAACTCCGTACTTCCGCTGTTCAAAGTGGACAACGTGCTGACGGTGGCGGTAACCGAACTCTCCAACGTCTTCCTCGTGGAGGAAATCGCCCAGTTGGCCGGCAGTGCCGTACAGATCGTTGCGGCGGTGAAGAGTGATATCGACGACACCCTGGAACTGTATCGGCCGGAGGCAGAGGGATTCGTCATCGAGGACATCCTGCATGCTCATGAAGATGGCGGAGGCGCTTCCCCATCCGCCGGCGGGGTGATGGACGCGGTGGACGTCGAAGCGATGAACGCCGAGTCGCCCGTCGTGCAACTGGTGAACCACCTGATCTCCTCGGCGGTCAGGGAAGGGGCCAGCGACATTCACATTGAACCCGACGACAAGAAGCTTCGGGTTCGCTACCGGGTTGACGGAACTCTGGCGGAGAAGCTCAATCCACCGCACCAGATGCAGCCGGCGATCGTCTCCAGGATCAAGATCATGGCGGGGATGGACATCTCCGAACGCCGTCTGCCGCAGGACGGATCCATCAGTGTGATGGTCGAGGGCAACCGCGTGGACCTGCGCGTATCCACCCTGCCGAACGCCTATGGCGAGAAGGTCGTGATTCGGATCATCGATACGCGCAACGCGCTCGTGGGGTTAGATCGCCTGGGTTTGTCCAAGGGCGTCTATGAGGAGTTCGCTCACCAGGCCCGCAGCCCACACGGCATCATCCTGGTCACCGGTCCGACCGGGAGCGGAAAGAGCACCACGCTCTATGCGGTGCTGAACGAGATCAGCTTGCCTTCCATCAATATCTGCACCGTGGAGGATCCGGTCGAGTTTCAGATCCCGGGGATCAACCAGTTTCACGTGCATGAGAAGATCGGGCTGACCTTCGCGAATGTGCTGCGCTCGCTCCTGCGGCAGGATCCGGATGTGATCATGCTGGGGGAGATCCGGGATCCGGAGACCGCCCGGATTGCCGTGCAGGCGGCTTTGACCGGACACTTGGTGCTTTCCACGCTGCACACCAACGACTCCCCCAGCGCGATGACCCGCCTGCACAACCTCCAGGTCGAGTCATACCTGGTGAGTGCTTCGATCGTGGCTATTCTCGCCCAGCGCCTGATCCGGACGATCTGTCCGGAATGTCGGCAGCCCGCACAGCCCTCCGCGGCGGCGCGCAGCTCGGCGGCGAGGCTGGGTATGGAACTCGATCAGGTCTTCGAGGGGCGGGGTTGCACGCACTGCAACCAGCGCGGGATGAAGGGACGTGGTGGGATCTTCGAGTTTCTGGTTCCCGACGATGAGATGCGCGACGCCATCGCCGCGGACGCGCCGCTGGGCGAGCTGCGCACCCAGGCAGAACGGTTGGGGATGCAAACTCTGGTCGAGGACGGGTTTGACAAGGTACGGGCTGGCGTGACCACGGTTGAGGAAGTGCTGCGCGCCACCGCGGTATAGGCCGGATCGCCGGCATAACCTCAGAATCGAGAGCACTGTGACCCAGACGAGTGACGGAATCTCCGCGTTGCTGGTGGCGGCCAAGCAGGCAGGAGCATCGGACCTCCTGCTCGTAGCCGGGGCGCCGCCCAGCATTTACGTGAACACCCACATGGAACTCCTCTCCCGGGAGCCGCTGGCCGCAACCGAGCTCAACGACATGATCATGGCCTTCCTCAGCGGAAAGCAGCGGGAGCGCTTGTCCAACGATCGCGATCTGGATTTCTCGCTCGGCCGCGCCGAGGTGGGACGGTGCCGAATCAACGTCCACTATCAGCGACGCTCGCTGGCGGTCGCGGTGCGCTTCGTCAGTTCGGAGATCCCCCAGCTCGAGGAACTCGGCCTCCCCCCTCTGCTGACGGCGATGGCGGAACTTCCCCGTGGGCTGGTCCTGGTGACCGGCCCCACCGGCTCGGGCAAGAGCACCACCCTGGCGGCGCTGCTCCAACAGATCAACCGTCAACGTCGAGCCCATGTCATCACCCTGGAAGATCCCATCGAGTTTGCCTTTTCCAATGACAAATCGATCATCGAGCAGCGGGAGATAGGGGACGATTCCCCGTCCTTCGCCTCAGCCCTGCGCCATGTGGTCCGTCAGAAGCCCGACGTGATCCTGGTGGGGGAGATGCGCGATCTGGAGACGATCAGCGCGGCGTTGACCGCCGCTGAAACCGGACACCTCGTGCTCGCGTCGCTGCATACCAACACGGCGGCGCAAACCGTGGAACGCATCGTTGACGTATTCGACTCTCGCCGACAACAGCAGGTCCGCGTGCAACTGGGATCCAGCCTGCGGGCCATCGCCTGCCAGACGCTGTTTCCCAACGAACGCGATGGGGGGATGATCCCCGCCGTCGAGTTGATGGTCATGACCCCCGCCATTGCCCGGGCGATTCGCGAGAGCAATACCCACCTGATCACCGGGATGATCGAAACCGGCGGCCAACAGGGGATGCAGACCCTCGATGCCGCGATAACCCAACGATTTGCCGAGGGCGTAATCAGCCGTGATGCGGCTATGTCCAAAGCCACCGAAGGGGAGCGACTCGAACGCCTGCTGGATCGCGTTGACGCCGGACATCCACCCACAGGCACATCGGCGGTCACTGGAGGTGCCAAGAAACTGATGCCTGCGGGAGCCAGCCGAAAGCCCTGGGAGTAACCCCATGCCGCGCTTCAGCTATGTCGCCCGAGATACGGCCGGTGCCTCTCTGAGTGGAGACGTCGTCGCCCGGACCCAGGCGGAAGCAGCCCGGTTGCTCCGTGCGGACGGCAAGTTCGTGGTTACGCTGCGAGAACTGGCGGAGCAGCTCGATTCGGAGACGGCGCAGGCTGTAGTGGTGGGCAGCCGCCGGGTGCGTCAGGAAGACGTCATCTTCTTCTTCTGCCAGCTTTCCATCATGGTGGAGACGGGCGTCTCACTGACTGACGCAATCCATGGCATCTTGGCCCAGACGCCGGCAGGCCGATTCCAGACCGTTCTGCGGGAGTTGCTGCGCGATGTCGAATCCGGCGAATCGTTTTCTGAAGCGCTCAGCCACCACCCCAAGGTCTTTGGCGCCTTCTTCGTCAACCTGGTGCGTGCGGCTGAGGCTTCGGGAACTCTGGGGTCCATGCTCAAACGCTGCTCCGAGTACCTGACTCAACAGCGTGAGACGCGCAAGAAGGTCAAGTCCGCCTTGACGTATCCGCTCGTGCTTATGCTCGCCGCCGTGGGGGTCACCGCGTTTCTCTTCACCTATGTCCTGCCCAAGTTCCTGGGGATATATGCGGGCAAGGAGGCGGCGCTGCCCTGGCCGACTCTGGTGCTCATGACGATCACCAACGGGATCTTCGCCTACTGGGTATACATCGTGGCGGGAATCATCGGGACGATCATCCTGCTCACCTGGTTCTTCCGGGCTCAGGCGACCCGACCATATGCCCATTGGTGTCACCTGCACTTTCCACTTCTCGGGGGGCTGCTGAAGAAGTCCTACACCACAGCCAGCCTGCGCACCCTGGGGATCCTGGTGGATTCCGGAGTCTCCATGCTCGATTCCGTGGCGATCACCCGCCTGGTTTCTAACAACTACTTCTTCGATCGGATGTGGTCAGAGGTGGACTCCGGCCTGCATCGCGGCGAGCAGCTCAGCGCTTTGCTGTACGCCAGCCCGCTGATCCCCCGCACCATGGTGCAGATGGTCGAAGCCGGGGAGAAGTCCGGTCGGCTGGGTTTCGTCATGGTGCGTCTGTGCGATCATCTCGACGAAGAGCTGCGTCTCACCATCAAGACGGTCACCCAGCTCATCGAGCCGATCATGATCGCGGTGATGGGCTCAGTCGTGGGCGGGATCGCCATCGCCCTGCTATTGCCGATCATGTCCATCTCCAAGGTGATCGGGCGCTGAGCGTGTGGCGAACTCCTACTCACGCCCTCCATCCGTGGCCATCTCGCCGCACGTGTTAGGCTTAACGGTTACGCGGTTCATGGAAGCCGGCGTTCAGCGCCATGCCCCGGCCGGCTGGGACTCAGGCCACTGCACCGTCGAGGGGGGGCACCACGGACTGCGCTAGTGCAGCCCACGTCTCCGGGCGCGTTTGCTCATGCTAGCGCCACTTTGTGTGGGTTCCGCCCCAACCTTTGTCGGACCACCACGGGTTGACCGTTCCGCCTTGTCCGTGACGGAGCCATTTGCCCCAGAAGGCTGAGGCGTGGCCGTCCAGGTAGCCCATGTTGGTGGCGCCGGTGAAGTTGATCTCGGGAAGCTTCTCGGCGGCGGCTTGCTTGTGGGTCCGGGCTACGCGGTAGGAGACGCCGTGGTACGGGGCGGAGGGGATGGGGACCGAGGCGGAGCTTGCCCCCGAGCTGCCGTACTCCAACCCGAACGTACCCACCGCGTCGCGCAGCGGTGACGTGCCCGGACGGGCGGCTCCACGATCGATGTTGCGGTACCAGGCATCCCCGAGAGCCCACTCGGCGCTCGGCGTCTTGATGGTCTCGATGGTCTTGGGCATATAGAAACGCTTGTTGGCGCCGGTGTAGTCGGGGCTGCCGCTGGAGAAGAGATTGTGCCCGAAGTAGAAATGCGGATTGGTGTGGAACCACTGCTTGTCGCTGGGATCGGTCGGACCCCAGGTGTTAAGCATGTAGCTGAGCGGGAGGGCAAAGGTCGACGTACCGCCGAAGTCCTCGTCCGGAGCGATCCGCCCCGCCGTTGGACAGGTCGTGATCTTGTCCGTGGTGCTGGAAGAACGGTTCGCCGCAGCCGTTGCGGAGAAGTAGGGCCGGAGCAGGTAGCCGATCGACCTCTTCTGCAGGGAGGGGGCAACCTGCTCGGTGTGGCGGAAGATGTTCACGAACACCGGACCCGGCAGAGTCCCGTTGTACTCAGTGAGGTAGGTCTGTGTCGCGAGGACGAACGCGTGGAGATTGGCCAGGCACTTGGCTGAGCGGGCCTGCTCACGCGCCTTCTGTAGAGACGGCAGAAGGATGGCAACCAGCAGGCCGATGATGGATACCACCACCAACAGCTCGACCAGGGTAAACGCCGACGCCCGCGCTCCCGACGGAGCGCGCTGGTACTTGATTCCGTGTAGCGATGGCTTTCTCATCACGATCACCCCCGTAGCTCGTTCGACGCTGCGTCCCCCGAAACCCCCGGCAAACGTCTCCCCTAAAGGATTCACCGAGATGCCGGAGAAGTCAAACGGAGAGTCCCTTATCGGGCTTCTCAGGGGCAGTAGGCAAGTGGATAGCCCATTCTGCGGACCGAGTTGTCGCAACGTGGACGTAGCTCTTCTTGCCGGCGGCCGT
>JAAEQG010000589.1 GCA_024231775.1 bacterium | reverse complement strand
TGAATCCTCAACTCGATCCCTATCCGGACGCCCTGCTGCGCCGGCTCTCCGAATCCGGTGTCAACGGGGTCTGGTTGCACGTCGTCCTGCGCCAATTGGCGCCCAGCCCAGTCTTCCCCGAGTTTGGCGCCGGTCACCAGAAACGACTGGCCAACCTCAAAAAAATGGTGGACCGCGCCAAGCAGCACGGCGTCAACATCTATCTTTACATGAACGAACCGCGGGCGATGCCCCTGTCGTTCTTCGAGGGTCGGGAGCATCTCAAGGGCATCCAGAGAGGCGACCACTGTACGCTGTGTACATCCGTTCCCGAAGTGAGGCAATGGATCACCGACTCGCTGCATCACGTCTTCAAGCACGTGCCCGGACTGGGTGGGGTCTTCACGATCACCGCCTCGGAGAATCTCACGAGCTGCTATAGCCACACGCGCGATGCCGCCGGCTGTCCGCGCTGCTCCCAGCGCTCGGGTCCCGAGGTGATTGCAGAGGTCAACCGCGCGATCGCAGCCGGCGTCTGGGCCGGCGCCCCGAACGCCAAGGTCATCTGCTGGGACTGGGGCTGGCCCGATGGCACCGGTTCCGGATGGGGCAAGCCCAACTGGGCCGAGCCGATCATCGCGCAACTGCCCGAGAACGTCTACCTCATGAGCGTGAGCGAATGGGGTA
>JAAEQG010000588.1 GCA_024231775.1 bacterium | reverse complement strand
GATCGAATACGAACAGGTGAGTAAGACCGTGGCGTCGCTGTGCATCGCGGCCTGTTACGAACTGCCGGCCGATGTGCTGGCAGCGCTCGAGCGGGCCGCTGAGACCGAATCGCACCCGGGGGCCGGGCGCATCCTCGCCCAACTCATTGAGAATGCCCAGATCGCGGCTCAGGATCGAATCCCCCTCTGCCAGGATACGGGTCTGACGGTGGTCTTCGTCGAGCAGGGGGATCAGGTCACTGTCCGTTCCGCCAATCACAGCGATCCGGTGACCGTGACGGACGCGATCCAGGATGGGGACCGGACGGGCTACGAGGATGGCTACCTGCGCAAGAGTGTGGTTGCCGATCCCCTGCAGGGCCGCGCCAATACCGGGACGAACACGCCAGCGGTGATTCACCACACCATCGTGCCAGGTGACGAACTGAAGATCACCGTCATGGCCAAAGGCGGGGGCTGCGAGAACAAGAGCCGCTTCCGGATGTTCCGGCCCACCGCTGAGATCGCTGACGTCGCCGCCTGGATTGTTCAGGTCGTTCGAGACGCCGGCGCCGACGCCTGCCCGCCCTTCGTCGTGGG
>JAAEQG010000587.1 GCA_024231775.1 bacterium | reverse complement strand
TCTGCCAGTGCGTCCCACCGAGGGTCGGCTTTGTCGAGCAGGTCGATAAGAACCTTCGCGCCCGCGATCGGCTCACCTTCTGAGTCCCTGATGGTTCCGGAAATCCTCAGACCCGGTTCCAGGGAAATCGTAATATCGTGAGGGGTTTCACCCCCGACTTCGACCTCCTGCCAGTTGTCGTGAAGGTAGCCATCGGCCTTGGCGTGGACCTCGAATCTCCCCGGATCGAGGCCCTTGATCGTGAAGCGGCCGTCGACGTCTGTTCTCTCGGCCTCACCGCGCGGAATGGGGCCGCGAGGGCGCCGAAGGGGACGGCCGAGGGCGTCAGCCATGATTTTGGCCCCGGCCAGCGGCTCGCCGCTGATACGATCGATGACCCGTCCGGCCAAGGTGTAGGTGGTCGGCAGCGTGACCGCGACTGCTCGGCCAGGAATCATGGTCGCGAGGCTAATCCTGGCTCCGGACGCCTCGTCAACCACAGTCAAGATGGCGGTACCGGGCTTCAGGTCGGGAAGCATGAATTCCCCAACCTCGGTGGTGCTTGTGGAAACGCGCCGGCGATCGGTATTCAGCTCGACCATTGCGCCCGCCACTGCCGACCCGTCCGCGCGCACCACCCGCCCCTGCACAGACTGCAAGGGCTTGAGGATGACCATCAAGGGGTCTGCGCTTTCCGTCGCGCTGCAGTCGTTCATAACAGCAACCCCATGGCCGCTCTTCCAGAGGATCAGGTCCCACTGGCTTTCCCCCGCCGGGACCTTGAAGGACCCGTCCGCGGAGGACTCGTAGAAGCTCCCCGCCGCGGAATCAAAGGACATCGCCGGAACCATACCGTTTTCACCGTAGCCAGGCCCGAATGCGGCAATCTTGACGCCAGCCAGCGGTGCACCGCGTGGTGTGGTGACCACGCCTCTCAGCGACGGACCATTGTCCAGTGTTAACGTTATCCGGTCGCTGGCCATGCCCGGCTCGAGGCGAGGGCCAAGCGCCGGCACAAGCCCCTTCTTTACCGCCATGATCCTTGGACTTGGACCAGAACGTTTGCTGGACACCGCGATCTCGAACTGCCCCGTGCAGTCGGTGAAGACACTCTCGGGAAAATATTTCCGGGGAATGCCTCCAATCATGAAGCGCACGTCAGAAACGGGAATCACCATCGCTCCCGCTGCCCGGTCGCCGTTCGCTTCAAAAACCACACCTGTCACCACCGGCTGGCGGGTGACTTGATGGTGAAGCTGAGCCGACTGGTGGCGGAACAGATCCGCCTGCGCACCAGAGGACCCTTCCGAAAACCCTGGCTCTACCACCCGCACTGTGTACGTCGCCGCAGGCAAGCCAGCAATCTCGTAGGCGCCGATAGCGTCGGTGAAGATCTCGCGCAAGGGGAAAACGTGTTGGTAACTGCTGGCAACCGAGAGGCTGGCAAAGGGAAGCAACCTGCCAGCC
>JAAEQG010000586.1 GCA_024231775.1 bacterium | reverse complement strand
GTCGTGCTGCCAGTGGCCGGGGCGATAGCGCATCAACTCCGTCACCGCACCGCCTTGGGCCACGGTGTAATCGGCGTAGACGGACTGGCCCAGGTAGTCCGACCAGGTATCCCCGCCGGGGAGCGGCTCGAGCGTTTCCGGGTCCAGCTCGCGCACGAGGTAGCGCTACAGCGCAAAACTCACCTGTCGGCATCGCTATCCGGACGCGTATCCCGAGCGCGCTTCAGCCGCTCGCTCGCAAACAGAGTACCAAGCGTTATCACCGCCGTCGTTCCCCAGAGAAACACCTCCCAAACACCTGTGCCGATCGTCAGTAGGTTCCATAGGAGTGCAATCGCAGCCAAACCGCATATGTTCGCTGACACGAGTAAGGCAAGATGGCTTCCTCTCTTGACATACTGTCCAAGCACCAGACAGACAAGGCAAACGCCGGTTGCTCCTAGACCCACCAGGCGCGATGTGGCAGGTTCCATTGCCCTACCGCAGAACTCTCCCCAGCTGCCGCTTACGATGCCTGCCACAAGAAAGCTGCCCGCCCCGAGAAGACTCAGGCCCGCGACAAACTGCATGTCCCATCCACAGGCCGCAAACAGCTTCTTGTCTTCCTGCTCTACCTTCTCCATTTGCATATCCTAGCAATACCAAAGGTATCTCGTCATTCCCTTAACTAGAGCGGAACCGGGCTGCCGCCAGCAAGCCTGGAGTACTTGAATGCGTCATAGATGCCTTGGGGCGCCTTCCAAACCGGATTGTCTGGTCTCAGTGCGCACATTAGTGCCCGTAGTCGCCTCAGCCACTTGAGGGCGTTGATGGCCCTCAAGGGACCGCCGATACCCAAACCGAGTGCTCGGCCAAGTCGTGCTTGAGGTGAATTAGGGTCGTACATCCCCGATTCCGCAAACGGATCCGTGAATGGGATTATGGAGTCAAGGAGGCCGCCTCCGATCGGCCCATAGAGATCTCCTAGCATTTGACTGGCCTCGCTGGGGGAGAGTCCCAGCGATCGCAATCCCTTGTATTCTGCGCCTAGTTCCAGGGCGCCGCGTGGATGGAGGCCTGCTGGATCCGTATGCAGGAGTGGGCTATTGCCGACGTACGCATACACATTCAGCCCGCCGGCGATCCCGACGGGGTCTCGTTGGAGGAAGCGGCCGAGGGCGGGGTCGTAGTAGCGCGCGCCGACGTGCAGGAGGCCTGAGCTTTCCGGCGAGCCGACGCTGGCTGCCGAGGGCGACTGGTAGCCCCAGGCGCCGGCGAAGCCGTGGCGAGTCAGCGGGGTGGTCGGCGCGGTCACCGGTACGCCGAAGGCGGTGTACAGGCGACTCGCGTTCCCGAGCACATCACCCGCGTCGTCCGTGAGGGTTCGCGTCGTGCCGAGGTGGTTCGCATGGTAGAACATCGTGCCGCTTCCGAGGGAGTCGTGCTGCCAGTGGCCGGGGCGATGGCGCGTCAGCTCCGTCACCGCACCGCCTTGGGCCACGGTGTAATCGGCGTAGACGGAGTCGCCAGCATAGTCCGACCAAGTATCCCCGCCGGGGATCGGCTCGAGCGTTTCGGGGTCCAGCTCGCGCACGAGGTAGCGCTCCCGCGCGCTCCCGTAGCGATACTCCCACACCCCCAACCGCTCAACTGGCCCACCGGGGGGGATGCGTTCCTCGGTCTGTCGCCACACCCGGCCCATCTCATCGTACTCGAACAATGCTAGAAGGCGACGAACGATCCCAGCACAAGAACATCGTTTACCCCGGCTGCTTCCTCTTTATCGAGTGCCACTCTAGCTCCTCTTTACGCTCGAAGCTCTCCTGCGATTGCCAGTTGACCATCATATCTGGGATTCCATCTCCGTCTTTATCTCTCAAGGACACCTCAGGATCTGTCTGTTGTTCGGCAGTGTAGCGGCTGTAAATCAGGTTCTGATCGGTAAGGTTGACATCGACCCAGGGCCGTCCAAACTGATCGCTCACAGTCACCTCTCTCAGTGCGTTCATCTTCTCATCCACAAACTCGAACCGCGCTCGGATCAATCCTGCGAATGCGACGTAAACAGTATTGGGGAGGGCTTGGTCAAGTTCTGATCCCTCGGACGTACGGCAGAACCATAGCGGCCCCTCGGAACACCTGATGAACTCAAAGCCCGCTAATGTCCCTTCCTGGGACGGATAGAAGCCCTGAGGATTGTCCTCCTCAGTGAAGGCGAGGAACAAACCCATGGCAAACACGAGGTTTCCGCAAACGCTGAGCACCAAGAACTTGTGCAGCCATCTCCCACGACAGAACAGTACTCTCAATCCGACCCAACACATTCCGGGCAGAGGCGCTATCCACATGAGGGCGGCCAGCCTCGCCGAATCCAGTGCAGGACGATGTCTGTAGTCATCGCTCATGGCTATCAACCTTTCATAGCAGTCGAGGGCAGCCCGCGACACAAATGGCTACCACCCGTCTCCCTTTCTCGATTTGGGCGTGAGCGCCTTGCATGTGGGACAGTTTGGGTCGGGCAACCCATCGCCATGAGCCTTGAGAGCGTGCCGGCGTTTCGCGTCGCCCATGAGTGCGCAGCCTATGCCAGGCGCAAGGTCTGCCGGAACGGGCGAACTCGGTACGCCCTTGGCGTAGGGGGGGAGTCTCTTCAGAGTATCCCATGCACGCTTCGCAGCATCCACCACCTTCTTGGCACCGTCCTTGATGTCCTGTCCCAATTTGCTGCATTTCTTTGCCGGTGCAATCCCACCAGGTATCGTGGGGTTGTCCCACCCCGGAGGATCATCTATGCTCAACCCGCTTGGGTCGACGAACGCCAAGGGGCTGTTCATGACAAAGGCATACACGTTGAGGCCGCCGTCTATCCCGATCGGATCACGTTGGAGGAATCGTCCGAGGGCGGGGTCGTAGTAGCGGGCACCGACGTGCAGGATCCCGGGGGCCGTTCCGGAAGACCCCCATAGCTCCGTCCCGCCTTCGTATCCCCACGCGCCGGCGTAGCCGTAACGCGTAGCCTCTGTCGTTGGAGGAGTCACCACCTCGCCGAACGCGGTGTACAAACGCGCGCTCCCAGGGACCAAAGCACCAGCGCTATCCGATAGCGCCCGTGTCGTGCCGAGGTGGTCGGCGTGGAAGAACGTGCTGGCGGCGGTCTGCGCGTCGGTTTGCCAATGGCCTGCGAGGTAGCTGGTCCGTTCGGTGACGGCTCCGCTCGCGCCCACCTCATAGTCCGCGTACACATCGTCGCCGAGATAGTCCGACCAGACCTCGCTCACCGCGTCAAACGTCAGCGGATCAAGCCCGCGCACCAAGTACCGCTGACGACCGCCGTCGTAGCGGAACTCACGGGCAAACGTCCGCTCGGCGGGCTGTTCGGTGTGGCTCACCAGGCGAACCACCAGGGCCCGGCGCACTTCGGTCTCGACCGCATCTGCGAAGCCGTTGCTGTTCGCGTGGTCGCCGCGGTTGAACACGAACTGCATCCGCTGTTCCTCACCGTCCTCGACGCAGTCCGGAGCCCCGTCGTCAGGCTGGCCCGTCAGCCAGCCGCCCAGCACACACGAACCACTACACCACGACGGCAACGGACCGCACGTTGCGTAATCCTCTGGAACCCACCATGACCAGTAAGTCTCCAGCTCCTCATCCGCCCAGCCCCAGCACCAGTACGGCGTATCCGTGCATTCCGGGTAATCGGTGATGTTCACTCCGCTAGTCCAGTAGCGGGCTTCTTCGCCAGTCTCCGGACGAAACGTATTCACGAACCAATCGAACATCCCCGACACCGACGGTCTCACCTCTGCCAGGTGCCCGCCAAGCCGCACCGCCTCCGCATGGGCATCGTCCCAGCTCAACGCCGCATTGGTCAAGGCCACCTCGTAGTCTTCACCATTGTACGAGATGGGATACCACGCGCCCACGTCCTCCTCGCGTTCGTATCCGATCACCTGCCACAGACGCCCCGGACGATCGTAGGCGAAGCGCGTGCCGCTGATCGTGGCGTCGTCGGCTGCCCGGCGTACCGTGTGGCTGACGTTGCCCTCCCGATCATACTCGAAGGTGACCGTCTCCAGCGGCGCGGCGTCGGCGAAAGACTCCGTGGACATCAGCCGGTTCTGCATGGTCCCGTACGCCGCCGGATCGTCGATGTCATAGTTGTAGTAGGTGCTGACCGTGGGCTCACTGTCCTTGGTTTCGACTTTGCTCCTGCGGTTGCCGTTGTCGTCGTAGGCGTAGGCCACCTCATACGCCGATGTACCCAACCGAGATTCAAGGGTGAATCGTCCTTGAGTCTACCGGTCGGCGGCTGACCAAACAGCTTTGCCATCTGCCCCAAAGATCGCGGCATCTGCCTCGCCTTGGGAATCAGTCTGGAACACGATGCGCTCTTGTCCCTTGGGATCGCACAGATCCAGCGCGCATGTTCCGTCGCTTGCGACCATGAGACTGGCACGGACCTTCCCCTGATTGTCTTCCAAGCTGATTGATGGATCACCATTTTGCCCCACAGATACTGTACATCGGCTCTTCTTCCTCGTGTC
>JAAEQG010000585.1 GCA_024231775.1 bacterium | reverse complement strand
GCGGTCATCGATTCTACCAGCGGAGAGCGCAACGGCAATGTCTTTGCGGCGAGCAATACTCCCGTGGGGATAATGGGCGCTGCGGACCTTTTCTCCGAGAGCAACTCCTACGTGCAGATTCCTCGCAACAGCGACGCCGCCGACTTCGACTTCTCCGGCCCGTTCACCTTGGGCATCTGGGTATTCCCCACCAACGGCTCACGGAACGAGCTGTTCAACAAGGGTAGCGAGGCGCTGGCGGGAGGGTTTGCCTTCACTATCGTGAGCGACAACGCCCTGTTCATCAACGGCGACGAGAACAAGCTGCAATCCACGCTGCCCGTGCAGCGCAGCGACTGGAGCTATCTCGTTGTATCGTGGGACGGTGTGTCCTTGACGATGTACGCCAACGGCGCGGTGGTGGACACGAACGCCGGGGTAGCCGGCCTGAACCTGGACATGGGCAGCGATCTGTTCATCTCCAAGAGCGACAACATTTGGGGCTTTGACGGCAACCTGGACGAGGCGCGGGTCACCAAGGGCATAGCGCGGTCAGCGGAATGGATCCTGACGGAGTACAACAACCAGAGCTCTCCCTCTACTTTCTACGACGCGCGTATCGACCTGTGCCGTGAGGACATGCCGGACGCGGGACCTGGCGAGGACTGCGAGACGGACGAGGACGGCGACGGGGCGTATGCGGCGGTATGCGCCGGAGGCAGCGACTGCGACGACAACCCGGAGACGGGCGGAGCGTGTATCACAGGTTGCGACACGTTTTACCGCAGCGCCGACGGTGACGCCTATGGAGATCCGGATGTTTCGGTGGTGGCGTGCTCTGTGCCATCCGGCTATGTGGCGGACAACACAGACTGCGACGACACAGCAGGAACCGGAGCGACTTGTCCGGACCCGGACGCCTGCAACTCGTGCTACCCAGACGTCGACGGCGACGGATATGGAACCGGGACCGAGTATGTGACGGCGTGTGTGTGCGGCGTAGGCACCGCGGCGAACAACACGGACTGCGACGACGAGGATCCGGAACACTGGTCCGGTACCAATCCTGATTGCGATACAGATTGCGAGGACGGTGACGGTGACGGTTATGGTGCCGATTGCGACCTGGGTGGTGACGACTGCGACGGGAATCCAGAGATCCATCAATTCTACACCTGGTACTATGACACCGACGGTGACGGCTACGGCACGGCATCATCCCCCTGCACGTCTTGCACGGCCACGCCGCCGAGCGGTTGCGTGGCGGACAACACGGACTG
>JAAEQG010000584.1 GCA_024231775.1 bacterium | reverse complement strand
TGGTGATCAGGCCGGGGTCCATCCAGTGGGTGTAGGTGTGCAGCGCGATGCCGTCCAGATCGTCGATATAGTCGAGCATCTCTTTGAAATACTCCAACGGGCGGGTGCGCCGTCCGTCCAGCCTGGCCCAGGGAAAGGTATTGTACGGGTCCACCGCGCCGGGCACAACGATCGCTTCCGGCTGCACCTCCTTGATCCGCTGCCGCGCCAGGTTGAACGCCTCGGCGTACTGCTGCGGCGTGATGTGCTCGACCGGGCTTTTGGCCCCGCCGGGATGCTCGCGCACATTGTTCTGCTCGTTGCCAATGATCCACACGTGGTTCCCCCTGGAATTGAGAACGTAGCGGGCGCAGGCGCGGGCGAAATTGCCGTACAGCGCCTGGATCGGCAGCGTGCCGCCCGGCTCATAGCTGTGGTTGAGACGGATGATGACCCCATAGCCGTTGTGCGACCACCCGCTCACGTCGTGGCCGCTGCCGTGATACGGATCGGTCCCCACCGTCTGCGTGAACAGCACCCAGCCGGTCTTGTCCTTGCCTTGGAAGAGATGCCCAAAGTCGCTGGTCCCGTCCGCCGTCGCGCCGTGGATGCCAAAGATCCAGGCGCACTCGCCATAGGGCAGGCTGGCGTCGCCCACCCGCTCGCGCGTGTCGGGCGACTGTTTGGGCCGCAGGTACAGCCCGTTGACAAACCCGTCGTGCAGGCTGGGCGCGCGGACCTTGATCCAGCGGTCCTTGCCGATCTTGGCCGCCGCCTTTTTGGGGTCCTCGCGGATTTCGAGCACCGTCTTGTCCGCGACGCGCCATACCGGGGGTTCCGTCCTCGGTCCCTGGCGCAGGTTCAGCCCCCCGGCGCTCCGGACGGCCACGTAGGGCACCGGGTCGCCGCTCCCACTGCTCTCGACGTACAGTCCCATGTACCAGGCCGCGACGTAGCCCTCGATCCCGTCGAGCGTGCTGACGTGCAGCCACTCGTTCCTGCGCCCCAGTTTGGCCCGCGTGTCGGCGTCCGGTTCCAGGGATTCGAGCACGTCCCCATGGTCCACCTGCGTCACCGGCGGGCGGGCGGTGGACGGGATGGGGCGCACGTTCAGATAGCCCACGTCCGGGCTGAGCACCTGCACCCGCAGGCCGTCTTCTTCGGGCAGCGTCTCGTCGGGCCAACGCAGATACCAGGCCGCGAC
>JAAEQG010000583.1 GCA_024231775.1 bacterium | reverse complement strand
GCGGGGATTACCGGAGTCTACTCTTGTGATTGCGCCGTTCCATCGGGTAGGCTGAACGGAGCAGTTGGAAAGAGAAGGCGGAGTGGCTCCTGCCGATCCTTACTAGACCATTAGCGCGGCGGTGTACTGCAAGAGTCGCTGGCCGAGTGGGAGACAGGTTAACTGCCTGGTAGTCCGCCGGGCGGGACAATCGGTCGCCCGGACTCTCGTCGCCCAGCACTTCGCAGGCATGCTCAATCCTGAGAGGCGCCGCCGCGAGCATGAGGTCGGCGCACACTGGTCTCCAGGGAGATACGCGATGAAGACCCGTATTGTGAACGTGCTGGCGTGCGCTGTCCTACTGACGGCCCTGACAGACCTGGCCCAGGCTGGCGAAACGCCCACACCGCCGAACGACGAGAGCGCCCTCGATCCACTCTACCTGAAGCACCTGGAGGAGATAGGCGATCCATATCTCCCGCCCACCCACGATCCTGACCTGCGCTCCGCGGGGCGCTCGACGTGGACGGTGGGTAACTTCACCAGCGTACAGGTCAACGTTGACCAGTTCGGCGACAACATCCCTGGCGACGCCGCCAACGAACCATCGATCGCGGTCGATCCCACCAACCCGAATCGCATGGTCATCGGTTGGCGACAGTTTGACACCATCGCGTCGAACTTCCGTCAGTCCGGCTGGGCCTATAGCCACGACGGAGGGCTCACCTGGACGTTTCCCGGTGTACTGCGACCGGGGGAATTCGCGAGTGATCCGGTCCTCGACTCCGATCTCGACGGCAACTTCTACTACTACAGCCTCCAGCCGGGACGCGGACCGGGCGACTGGGCCTGCTACCTCTATAAGTCGTTCGACGGTGGGGTCACCTGGCCGCAGGACGTCTACGGCTGGGGCGGGGACAAGGAGTGGATGGTCATCGACAAGACCGGGGGCATCGGGTCCGGCAACGTCTACACCACCTGGAACGTGGCGTTCAGTTGCTGCACGGAGGACTTCGCCCGCTCGGTCAACGGCGGTCTGTCCTTCCCCGCGATGGAGAAGATGCCCTTGAACATCCATTGGGGCACGCTGAGCGTGGGACCCGACGGAGAACTGTACGTCTCAGGTGAGAACTTCTGGGTTGCTCGTTCCTTGAGCGCCCAGGATCCGTTTGCCGCACCGGTGTTTGAAACCTGGTCGTTCGTGGACCTCGGCGGGGATATCGGCGGCGTCGGGGGCGGAGATCCCAATCCGGGCGGGCTCCTCGGACAGGCCTGGGTGGCCACCGACCATTCCACCGGTGTCAATCGCGGCAACGTCTATCTGCTGTGCTCCGTGGACGTACCCGGCGCCGACCCGCGCGACGTCATGTTCTCCCGCAGCACGGACGGCGGTTTCACCTGGAGCCCCCCCGTCCGGGTCAACGACGTGGCGGACGGCTGG
>JAAEQG010000582.1 GCA_024231775.1 bacterium | reverse complement strand
TCGCCGTGGCGGGGCCGGGCGTCGGCGTGGCTCCTCTACTCCGAGGAGCCGGCGGGCGTCGACGTGCGCTTCGAGCTCGCGCGTCCGTTGGGGGAGCGCCGGCCGATGCCGCCGTCGCCGTGGCCGGACGGACGGTTGCGTAGGAGCGTCCGGTTGGGCGAGATCGCTTTCGCGATGGGAGATTAGGAATGTAGCGATCCGCTACAGACAACGAAAATCGACGTGATAGTGCTCGTCGTGGCGTACCCAGGCACGCTTCTGGGAAAAGCGCATCGTGTTTCTGATCTTCGGGCCGTACTTCGTTTCGAACAGGAACCGCTGGAGTTTCGGATCCAAAATAACGTATCCAATCTCAACCCCATGCGCCCGTCCGCTTCGATTCAACCACCAGAGGTGGGCGGCGATCGCTTCAAAATCGATGCGTAGATCCCCCAGTCGTCCTTCGGCGTCGAACTCCGAGGCGGTTGAACGGGCCTTTCGGGAGGCCCGGGCCCAGGCACGGCGACACCGGGACAAGCCCCCTCCCTTCGATTCTGCGTCATAACCAGACCCCCGGTCTGCCGGACGTGGAAGAACGCTTTGTTGGATATTTAAATATATCAATATTTGATCATTTGGCGACTGCCCTTGACAATGCCCGATGAGGCACATAGGATACCGACCGTTCGGAAGAATCGGGTTCCCGTCGCAGTCTTGCAGCGATTCTCATCTGGAGGTGTCGATCAAGATGAAGAAGCAAGCTGGCTCTCTGCAATCGCTTGACGACGCCGGTCTCCTCTCCCTCGCCGCCGGGGGCGACGTCGAGGCGTTCTCAGTGCTCTACAGCCGCCACGCGAGCCTGCTGTTGGCGATGGCCGGGCGCGTCCTTGGCAACCGGGAGGATGCCGAAGAGGCATTGCAGGACTCGTTCCTGCAGGCCTGGAAGAAGGCCGGCGAGTACCAGCGCCCGCGTTCCTCGGTGCTCACCTGGTTGATGTTGATCACCCGCAGCCGCAGTCTGGACCGCTTGCGGTCCCAGCAGTCGGTCAGCCGACTCAAGGCGTTGTACGGTCGCGAGGGCGTGACCGCGGCGACGCCTCCCCGGCTGGTTTCCCAAGTGCTGGACCGCGAGCGCAGCGACCGGGTGATGACCGCGATGCGGGAGCTGCCCGGCGCGCAGCGCCGGGTGGTCGAGCTCTGCTACTACGGGGACCTCAGCCAGCAGGAGATCGCCAAGCACACCGGCACTCCCCTGGGAACCGTCAAGACCCGGCACCTGCTGGCGATGAAGAAACTCCGGTCGACGCTGGCCGATGACTTCCGGCAGCTGATCTGGGTTTAGAGGTCCTGCGGGGCGTCATGGGTAGAGGTTATCCCAGGGTCGGTGCTCGGCGGTCCAGGTCCGAGGTCGACGTCAAGCCGGGGTCACGCGGAGATTGCGACTGGAAGTGGGCGCCGGAATCAGCTTAACCCCAGTGTCTTGAAAGCCGCTTGACGCAGGTCGCCGTAGAAGATCGGGTCGACGCGTTCGAGCACGTCGGGGTTCACCTCCAAAAATTGACGCTTGTTCTCGATCGGGACGAGGGCGCGGCGGGCGCCGTTGTCCATCGCCACCTGCGGGGCGGACCGCCTTGCGGTGACGGGCGTCCAGGTGGCCGGTGCGGACCATCACGTC
>JAAEQG010000581.1 GCA_024231775.1 bacterium | reverse complement strand
TGCGGCTCCGTTCCTGTACATAGGCCAACGCTTTGGCCTGGCGCTCGTTCATCGTGCGCGTCCAGGTGGGCGAAGGTTCGCGCTCGCGGACATTGTAGAGCGTGACGGTGAACGAGTAGGGGGTGTCTTTGAACTTTGGTGGGGGATGTCCGGCCCGCACCATCTCTTCGATCATCAGATCCACGCCCAGGCCCAATTCCTCGATATAGCCCCACTGGTACAGCCCGGCGACGATGCGCGGGTTGCGCGAAAAATGCTCCTCGACGATGTTGTCCACAGTAATAAAGCCGGGCAAACCGCCGGGGCTGATGATCTCCATCCGGTCGGAGAACATGCGCACCTCGATGCGCCGTCCACCCAGCCGGTAATCGCGGTGAGCCACGGCGTTGACCAGCGCCTCGCGCACAGCCGAGACCGGGTATTCGGTGCGCTCCTCCCGCTCCAGCCCGGTGACGACCGCGCCGATGCGCATCTCTTCGCCCACGACCTCCCACGTGCGCTGAATGATGCGCGCCAGCGGCCCGCCAATTTCCTCGCGGCGGCCATAGCCCGGCTGTCCCGTCTCACCCCGCGGCCGCGTGCCGACGAATTTGACGAACGTCAGCCCGCTCTGCGGCAAGAACGCCTGGGGGTTGCGGGCGAACATTAACACCCCCATGATGGTGGGACGTCCGTCCCTGTCCACGGCCCCGATTTCGAGCAGCAAATCGTCCACCGGGCGCGTCCACTCGCGGTGCTGGCGTTCTTCCCACTTGGCCACAAACTCGGCG
>JAAEQG010000580.1 GCA_024231775.1 bacterium | reverse complement strand
TCGATCCGGTACGAGCGACACCACTCAACCGGCGAGTTTCTCGGACCTGGCTGCTCAGGGAGACGCTGCCGGCTACAACGTGCTGTTGGTCACCTTGGACACGACCCGGCCCGACTATCTGGGATGCTATGGGCGAGAGAACGCCGGAACCCCCACAATCGATGCCCTGCTGGAGCACGGGGTACGCATCGATGCTGCGGTGACCGCGGTACCGACCACCCTGGCGGCGCATTCGACGATTCTCACTGGACTGGAACCCTACCAGCACGGGGTACGCAACAACGGCACTTATCGACTGGTCGAGCGGCACACCACCCTCGCGGAGTCACTGAAATCCAACGGATACGATACGGCGGCGTTCGTGGCCTGCTTCGTGCTGGACAGACGCTTTGGTTTGGACCAGGGCTTTGACGTGTATGATTTCTCGGTGTCGGAGAAGGGGCGCCTCGGACCGCAGAATCTCGCGAACGAACGGCCAGCCAGTAGCGTAACCAATTCTTTTCTCGATTGGTGGGCGGACCGGCGGCGCAGCGGAGCGCAGTCCCCGTTCTTCGCCTGGGTTCATTACTACGATCCCCACGCTCCCCACGAATCTCCTCTGCAAGACACCCAGCGCTTTCGGGACCTCCCCTACGGAGCCTATGCGTCCGAGGTCGCGTTCGTGGACCTGCACTTTCGGCGAATCCTCCAGGCCATCGACGAGCAGGGCCAGCGCGAACGCACGCTGATCGTGCTGGCGTCCGATCACGGTGAGTCGCTCAGCGAGCACGGCGAGGGCGGGCATGGTGTCTTCCTATACGAGACCACAATGTGGGCTGCTTTGATGTTCTCCTGCCCAAGTCTCTTCGACGGCGCCTACCGTATAGATGATCGCGTGGTGGGAACCGTGGACATCGTCCCCACAGTCCTGGACCTGCTGGGTCTGCAACCCACTTTCGCGCCCGCCGGCCAGAGCCTGCTAGCGACGCAACCGGACCCCGCCCGCGCCATCTACATGGAGACCGTCTACCCGTTCGAGACTATGGGTTGCAGTCCGCTGTATGGGCTGCGCAGGCTCGGGGACAAGTACGTACACGCCCCCCGGGCGGAGTACTACGATCTGGTGTCCGACCCCGGGGAACTCTCCAACCGGCACTCAGCGGGCGACTCTACCGTCGCGGAGCTGCGTGCCCAGCTCAATCGAATCATCAAGTCCGCCGCGGAGTCCGGCGCCGATGCCGCCCGGACCATTAGCACGGAAGAGCAGGCCCGTCTCGAATCCCTGGGGTACGCCGCCACTCAACAGCGCAAGCCGACAGACAACCTGCCCGACCCCAAGGACCAACTCCCCATCATCATGCGGCTGAAGGAGTGTGCCCGGATGCGCGCGTCGGGACAGCTCGACAGTGCCCTCGAGTGCTCTCAGGAAGTGTTCGAGCAGACCCAATGCGTGGACCTGGCGGTCTTTGCGGTTACGGATGCGCACCTGGCCCTCGATCAACCAAGGGCAGCGCTCGAGGTTCTCCGATCCTACGCACGGAGTTGTCAGTCCATTGAAGTGTTGATCCGGTTGGCGGAGGCTCAGCTATCGCTCCAGGAATACACCGAGTTCTTGCACACCCTGGAGGTTGCCCAAGCCGTCGACCCGCTGAACGGGGCGGTCCCGGTGCTTCGGGGCAACTACCTCATGGAGCAGCGCCAGTACGGCGCCGCGGCAGCCGCGTATCAGCAGGCTCTTGAAATCGATGGACAGCGAGTCAATCCGGACGTGCGCGTACGTCTCGAGCAAGCTCGACGACTCGCCCGGGGGGAGGAATCGTGAACGCAACCAAGTCCAAGCGGAACCTGGGGTGGATCGTCGGTGCGACACTGGTGGGTGTCGCCTTGGTGGTGGCAGTGATCCTGGTCACCCGGGACCGGTCCACGACTCGCCCGGTGGTTCTGGGGGAGGTTATTCGGCCCGGGGCTGCGGAAGGTTTCAACGTTCTGCTGGTCACGCTGGATACGACCCGAGCGGACCGGCTGGGGTGCTATGGATACGAGCATGCCCGCACTCCGACGATTGATGGGCTGGTGAAACACGGAGTTCGGTTCGATGACGCGGTCACCAGCGCGCCCACCACCCTGGCGGCCCACAGCACGATTCTGACCGGGCTTTATCCTCCGAGCACCGGCGTCCACGAGAACGGCGTCAACTTACTGACCCCCGAGTTCACCACCCTCGCCGAGCGGCTCAAGACGGCGGGGTACGATACGGCGGCTTTCGTGGCGAGCTTCGTGCTTGATCGTCGCTTCGGTCTGGATCAGGGCTTCGACGTGTACGACTTCCAGGCGGACCCGGAGGCGGCTGAGGTGAAGAGCGCCACCTCGCTCGAGTATGAGCGCCGCGCAGATCGGGTCACCAACTCTGCCCTTCAATGGTTCAAGACTCGCTCGGCGGAGGGGCGGACCGCGCCGTTCTTCACCTGGGTCCACTACTACGATCCGCATATGCCGTATAACTCGCCGCTCGGAGGAACTGCGACGTTTGCGGGGCGGCCTTACGACGCGGAGATCGCCTTCGTGGACTCCCATCTCAAGCGATTGATGAGTGCCTTCGACGAGTGGGGTCTGCGGGAGCGGACCCTGGTTATTCTGGTCGCCGATCACGGCGAAGCCTTGGGCGATCATGGCGAGGCTCTTCACGGCGTCTTCGTGTACGAGTCCACCATGCGCGTGGGGTTGATCCTCTCCTCTCCGGCGCTGTTTGAGCAATCGTACCGAGTGGATGACCGGGTGGTCGGAACGGTGGACATCTTCCCGACGGTGACCGAGTTGCTCGGGCTCGATCCGGAGGAGAGCGATGGCATCAGCTTGCTGGACACCGGCGCTGCGGCGGACCGGGCGCTCTACATCGAGAGCTATTACCCCTTGACCATGGGGTGCGCCAAGCTTCGCGGTCTGCGCCGGCATACGGACAAGTACATCGAAGCGCCCCAGCCGGAGTACTACGATCTGGTTGGTGATCCGGCGGAGGCAGATAACCTCCATGACGATGGACCACCGGAGGCGAAGGAACTTGAGCAACTGCTAGCCCTGCAGTGGCCGGCTCGCGCTGGTGGCACGGGGGCTACGCGGGTGTTGACTACCGCGGAGCTGGAGCGTCTCGCCGCTCTGGGCTACGCCAGCACCGGTAACAGGCAGGAGTCTGACGCGCTGCCCGACCCGAAGGAACGCATCGGGCTAATCAATCAGATGACCGAAGTTACCCGCCTCATGGCGTTTGAGCAGTATGACGAAGCCCTCGAACTTGCCCAGGAGGTTGCGAATCAGTGCGACTGCTGGGACGCGCCGGTTCTGAAGACCGCGGAGATTCTGGTCAACATCGGTCGTCACGACGAAGCCGTTGACCGGCTTGACGTCTTCGCCCGAAGGTGCAACACCACTGAAGCTTTCTTCTATCTGGCCCGATCGCTCCTCCACCTGAAGCGGTATGCGGAATGCGAGAGGGCTTTGGACGCTGCTGAGGTTCTCGATCCCACTGGGCAGATGGGGGCGGTCACGGCTTTACGCGGAGACCTCTATTTCGCCCAGAAACGCCACCGTGAAGCCATCAAACAGTATGAGCGGGCTCTTGAACTCGACGCGGGCCGCCTAGGCCAGAAGGTCCGAGACAACCTCACTCTGGCCCGCCAGCGCCTGCAAGAACCAAACCCGTAGCGCCAGCGCCACGGCGTCCAGAGCCTACTCTAGGTCCCCAGATTCTCAGCGATCGTCGCGACGACGACCGCGAGACATTCTCACGAAGCCCAGCAGTAGCAGGCTTAGCCCCATCGGAGCGACCATGCCGATTCCGCATGGAGAGGCAGCGCCGGTGCCTCCCGGCGTAGGCTGTTCGCTCTCCTGCTCATCCTGCTCGTCCCCATCGGGGTCGTCTTCACCTTCCGGCAACGCATTGGTCGCGGTATCGTCGCCC
Source organism: bacterium (assembly GCA_024231775.1). Classification (GTDB taxonomy): domain Bacteria; phylum Planctomycetota; class Phycisphaerae; order UBA1845; family UBA1845; genus JAAEQG01. Next base: position 3,387 of record JAAEQG010000580.1, on the reverse strand, counting down.
TCGCTTATGCCCGGTCCGGGATCGGGCTCCTCCAGCTTGACGTCGACCAGCAAGCTGTCCTGGAGCTTGGCAGCTCCATCGTCAAACGTGGCGGCGACGGATACGGTCGTCTCGAAGCTGCGGGCACTGCTCACGGTCAACGTGCCGTCCTCGGCGATAGTATCCGGCGTTGCCAACCGGGCCTGTTGGGGCCGGATGACGATGTCGACGATCTTCCAGCTTACCTGCGCGGAGACGTCCTCGGTGGTCCCATCCGCGTAGCTCAGTTCGGCGGAGTACTTCGCGGACTGGCCCACGAGAAGTTCATCCGGTCCGCTGACGCGCAGCGCCTCGGCTGCTCCGGTGGGCGTATTGTCGATGCAGTCCGGGGTACCATCACCGTCCGTATCCGTATCGGGCACGCCGCATCCGCATTGACCCCGCTTGGTCTTGGCGGGATCGTTGTTGCACTCATCGTTGCAGTCCGGCGTCCCGTCCTGATCGAAGTCGGTGTCCGGAACACTGCAGCCGCAGATTCCCAACTCCGTCTTGTTCCCGTCGAACGGGCAGGAGTCGTTGCAGTCCGGCGTCCCGTCATTGTCGTCGTCGGTATCCGCCACGCCGCAACCGCAAACGCCCGGCTGGGTCTTGTCGGGATCGTTGGGACACTGATCGTCGGCGCTGCCCCCACCGCCTCCGCCGCAGCCGGAGACCTCGACCTCACCGCACCCGCACTGACCAGGGGCGGTCTTGAGCGAATCGCTCGGACAACCATCGCAGGCGTCTATGGTGCCGTCGCTGTCCGTGTCCACGTCACAGGTATCGGGTTTGCCGTTGCTGTCGCAGTCGCTGCTGGTCGCGCCGGCAATGTCGCAGGCGTCAACCGTTCCATTGCTGTTGCAGTCTGCTCCCGCGGCGATCTCACACTCGTCCGGGGCGCCGTTGCTGTTGCAGTCTTCGCTGGTTCCGGCGGCGATGTCCTGGCTGTCTACGATTCCGTTGGTGTTGCAGTCGCACATGACCACGCGGAAGTCGTCGATATACCACCCGTCCTCATTCCCGTCGTTGCAGACGCCCTTGCCGAAATCGAAGCGGAACTGAATAGTGGCGCCGTCCTGGATCCAGTCGCCGAGGTCCACCACGGTAGTGCCCCAATCACTCTTCCCACTCCAAGCCCATTGCCCCGCCAGAGGGTTGGAGTTCCCCGCATTGGCGGTGAGCAACGGGTAGTTATAGCCGTTGTGGAGGAACGCATCGGGGTCCACAATCTCCCATGAGCTCCAGGAGGAGCTCGGTTTGGTGCGAATGCGCAGAAGACCTCCGTCCCATGCCAGCTCCGTGTCGAAGTATTGATCGAACACCAACAAGGTCGGGTCGATCACTGGCGTGGGTAGCACGATCTCCGGGCTGTAGAGTGAGTGAACAGCGGTTTCGTCATCGGTTCCCGAGCAGTTGTTGTCGAGGTCCTCGCAATAAAGCGCGTATCCCGCCCGTCCGTTTGGCAGGGGGGTCCAACGCTCCCATTGATACGGCGTAGGCGGATAGGGCTGGCTGAGTTCTACCACCCAGCCCTTGTTTTCGACCGGTTCTTCGAAGTCCTCCGCATCGCCGATCACCATCCCGCCGGGGCATATTGGTGCGGGGCCGGTGTCCAGTGCATCGACAACCGCACAGGGACCGGCAAGATTGAGCTCGACAGACTTCAAAGCCTTCACCAGTTCCGCGGTGTCCGCGGCGGTGAACGGCAGATGCCACAGCTCCCCGGTGCGCGGGTCGTTTACCTGCGTGCCCTCAAGGTCCTTGGCGGCTTGCTGGAAGGCGACTGCGGCGTCCACGAACTCGGAAGTGCTGGTCAGGTACTGAGTAAGAGCGATATACCACACCGCCCCAGCCTTGATCGGTCCGATCCCCTCGAAGGTGTACCCATTAAACGTTCCCCCATCGACGGCCAGGGCGAAGGCATGGTTGACCACCCCGCTCCCGCTGTGTACGCCGCCGTTATCTCCGCCGCCACCACAGTTGGCCCATTCGCTGTGGGTCCGGTCCGGATGCTGAAAGCAGGTGGGGTTCCACATGTCGCGTTTTCCCTTACTTGTAACCACGACGTCCTCACCGATCAGCCAGCGAAAGCCGTCACGGTAGGTGTTAGGCTTGCTGCACGAGGTGGTACGAGGATCGTTCGGCAGGTCTCGCCCGGGACCGCTCGGATGGACCGGCCACGCAGGCGCGACCCCGTTGGTGCCCACCCCGTTGGTACCCAGAAACGCGGCGTCGCCGTTGAACAGGTCGACCAACTCCCCGAATACGTCGGAAAACGACTCGTTCAACTGGCCGGACTGATTCTGGTAGATCAAACCCGCCGTGAACTGGGTAACGCCGTGGGTCAGCTCGTGACCTACGATGTCGTCGGTCACCATCCCAGAGCAAAACACCATCTTGGAACCGTCCCAGTAGGCGTTTGGACAACCTGGGGCATAGGAGTTGACCGTAGCCACCATGGTCATCCCGCCATTGTTGATGCTGTCTCGACCGAACGCGCGGTAGAAGTAGTCGTAGGTGTCGCCGTAGTAGTCGTATGCTTTGTTGACATCCCCGCCGTTAAGAATGGGCAGGTCGCCCTCGCCGCGCACTTCTGTGCCGGGCAGACACAGGCTGCCGCAATTATTGGAGGCGATGAAAGCGCAGTATCCATCCCAGTCCTGGCAGCAATCCGATTTGTAGTCACACACCAGTGCCTCGCAGGCGTCGCTGTCACACCCTTGGTTCCCGCTGTCGTAGCAGCAATCGCTTCCCGCGGTGGCGTCGTGGATCTTGCGGTTTCGCGCGGTGTAGACCATAGACCAGCGGTCGATGATGCGGCCGGTGTGAGCGTCCACAAAGAAGGCTTCGCGGATGACCTCGGGAACGTCTGACAGAATAAGGTGATAGGCCAACCGGGCACCGATCGACCGATCACCGTACCAGCCGGGGTCGACGATCACCAGTTCGGACTTCTCCACCGTTGGCCAACCCTCGGTCAGATCGGCCGCGGCGAGGCTGGCTGCGTCGCTGGAACTGATCGACGGCGTCGTGCGCAGCTTGGGAGAGATACGGTAGAAATCGCCGTTGGCGGCGCTGATCTGCCCGGCGCGGTTCTGATGCACCTTGAGCGTACCGGAGAAGACCGGGACGCCCTCATGCACCTGGTGATAGGTCGTTCGCTGGTAACCGATGAAATCGGTCTCAGAGCCCGCCCTGCTCAGCTGCTCGGAGGGGTCAGAGACTCCAAACAGGTAGCCGTGCTCGACGAGGAAGTCCATAGGCTGAGCTTGGCCACGAAACGCGGATTGAACGGAGATCGCCCCGCCGTCGGCGGCGGTAACGAAGGTGACCCGCCCGCTCGTGGGAGACCGGTCGATGCGGAGCTCG
>JAAEQG010000579.1 GCA_024231775.1 bacterium | reverse complement strand
GTGATCGCTTCAGAATCCCCCATTCCCGATCGCGCGCCATGTACTTGTGGTAGAGAACCCCGGAGCGCTCAATCTTGAGCGAGTCGGTGTGGTACTCGGACGAGTCGAACCGGCGTGGCCCGCTTCGCGAGGCATCCGCCAGGCACCTCGTCATGCTCTTTGACAACTGAATACGGTCCGGACCGCGACGGGTGGCCGGGGTTGCCGCCTCGGCGGCGCGCCATCGTGGGTCCACCGCTTGACCCAGCCGATGGGCAGTCGTAGATATGATCGCATGCGGCGCCTGCACTCCGACGTTGAGCGGTGGCTTACCCCCGAGCGCACCCATCGCTACCCGATCATGCTCTTCGCCATCACGGCGCTGGTCTACCTGAGCAGCGCGGTGCGCTCCCAGAACTGGATCGAACCGGACGGGCGGATCATAGGCCACGACTATCTGGCCTTCTTCATGGCGGGAGACCTGGTCAACCAAGGTCGAATCGGCGAGCTGTACGACTTCGCCGCCCAGCAGGCCTACCAGCAACAGTTCATGGCGGAAATCAATCCGACGTGGTCGCGCACCTGCCTGTATCTGAATCCGCCGCACTACGCCTGGGCGATGTCCTGGCTGGCCCGGTTGGGGTATGGACCGTCGCTGATAGCCTGGTGGTTACTCTCGGCGATCTGCTTTGGGCTAACCGTGGTGATCTGGCGAGGCTGGCTGGGACGTGAGCGGCTGGGCGGTCCACTGTTGCTGGCGATATGCATGTCTTCGTGGTTCCTGGCCTTCGCCGGTGGGCAAAACAGTTTCTTCTCGTTGCTGATCCTGACGGCGTTCTGCGGGCTGATGCTCTCCGGTCGCGAGATGTTGGCGGGTTTGGTGCTGGCGGCGCTGGCGTTCAAGTTTCAACTGTTGCTGGTTCCTGCCGGGATGTTGCTCTTCAAGGCGCGGTGGCGGGCACTTGGCGGTCTGGCTCTGGGGGGCGGTCTGACCCTGCTGGCGACGGTAGCGTTGAGCGGTTGGGATGTGCTGGGTGAGTATGTGCGTTTCGGTGCGCGTCTGGGCGAGCTTCTCCAGATGGAGGGATTCGACGTTCACAAGCAGCATTCGTGGCATGGCTTGTTCTCCCTGGCGGGGCAGGGCTGGATGCCGCCCGTCATCGTTCGCGGGCTGACTGCGGCGGGTTCCCTGGCGTCTCTTGTCGTGCTGTGGCTGACTTGGCGCGGCGCGTGGGTGCGGTCGGGGGCGCGGTTGCCGCTCCAACTGGCTGCTCTGATGGTCGCGACGCTGCTGACCAGCCCGCACCTGTTCCACTACGACGTGCTGATAGCGACGCTGCCGGCGATGCTGTGGGTGCGTGCGGCGCGGGCGGACGGCGAGTGGGTCCCCCGCGAAAGCTTGAAGGTGCTTATGGCTGGGGGATTCGTGTGGCTGGCGTTCTCCCCGCTGCTCTCGGGCCTCTTGCACGTCCAGCTATCCCCGCTGCTGATGTTGTGGTGGATGGTCCGATTGCGGCGTGAGGTGAAGTTCGCGGGGGCTACCCCTTGCGCAGAATTGCCCGAGCCCGGCTGACCGCGAGATCATCATCGGACATCCGGCGATAGGGCAAGGCAAGCTTCATCTTGGCGTCGGCGGGGAGAGGCTCTATCTGCGTAGGTTCAAAGCCCACCACCTCCAGGCGTGCCCGCTCGAAGAGTTGCGGATACTCGGAGAAGCGCAAACGGTTGGTGTGGAGATGAGTCGGCTGATCCAGGTCTTCCAGGTGCGACCAATGGGCGTATGTGCGTGCGTCCTGGTAGCGACGATGGTCGGAGAAATCGATGAACAGAACCGCCAGCCCTCCGGGGCTGAGCCGGTCGTACACCGCCGCCAACGCTTGGGGAACATCGGACAGATGCTCGAACACGTCCCGTGAGACCACCACGTCGAAGTCCTCCTTCGGCAGAGAGGATTCGTAGATGGACTCCACCCGATAGTCCAGCAGGGTAGGGTTCACGGCTTGCAGAAGATCGCTGCTCCTCAGCCCTTCGAGGTTGACGGCGGATTCGATACGGGCGAGCAGCGCCGTGCGACTGGCGGTTCGATCACCGGGCAAAGCTCGGGGATCCAACAGCGTCTCCGCCACAAGATCAGCCATGGCCTGCGCCGCCCGCCGAGGATCAACCAACGGTTCCACATCGCACGCACTGGTCCGCTCCGCGCCTGCCAGGAGGGCAAGCAGCGAAACGCCGAGCGGATGGTATCGACCACAACCGATGTTCGCCAAGCGGGCACCGGGCCAGGTAATGAGCCCGTCAAGCGCCGCGTACATCTCGGCAAACTCTGCAAGCTGACGACGGGGGCCATAGCGCCAGGTGCTCAGCGAATCGAGCCGAGTACGCAACGAGCTATAGAGGCGATCCGCAGAGTACCACAGCGCGTCCTCCGCACAGGTCTGTTCCCATGCGGTCTCAACCGCCAAGTAGGCATCGCCGAGCAGCTTGGGTAGAGACGAGGCATGGTCGAACGTGTACTCAATCCGGACAGAATCGCCAAACAACTGACGGGCGCGGGAGGTGAGTTCCGCTGCGTACATCTCCGACGTGATCCACACGCTCCGAATGTGACCCAATGAGCACTCGGCGGGCGCCTGAACGGGGTATCCACACACTTGGTCACCCCGGCGATCGGGGCTGTCGTCCAAGACGACGCCGATGCACGCGCGCGTCCGGCAGTCTGCCGTCTGGAGGAACTGGCGTGTGCTCCAGCCTGCACCGAGAATCGCCACGTCTTCCGCAACGGTCGCAGCCCCGGGTTCACTCGGGGCGGTGAGGGCGGATGATTCCGAAGCCATGTACTTCACCCCGTCTTGACGACCTGCCGAGCTGCGGCTGCGGGCAGGAGGACGCACCTTGCCTGATGCTCCCGCACTTCTTATCGGTAACCGCCCTGCCCTCCGCACCAGACAAAACCCACGGACGACGCCGGGCAGAAGCCCGGTCCCGTGGTCCCCTGGGCAGGCGGCGGTATAATGACCGCCCGACACGCAACCTTCACGGGAGCGACAGATGACCAGAGCGACCGGAATCAGCCTGTGCCTATTGCTGCTGGCAACCGCCACGGGATGCCCGCAGTACCGAGACCCCCGGGTCCCCAACCCCATCGTGCCGGTCGCAGAGCCGGACTTGGGCGGGGAGTATCTGCTCTACACCCCCTCGACCTACGATCCGTCGCGGGCTTGGCCTTTGATCGTCGTGTGTCACGGAACCAAGCCCTGGGACTACCCACTCCGCCAGATCCGCGACTGGGTCAAACTCGCGGAGGAGAAGGGCTTCGTGGTGGCCGCCCCGGAGTTGATCGGAACCAAAGCAGGTTGGCCGGCGCCCGCGGCGGACGCACAGATCAAGAAACAGCAGCATGACGAAGAAACCATCCTCGCCACCGTGCGTCATCTCCAGGGAAGCCACAACATCTCCCGTGACCGCATTTTCCTGACCGGATGGTCGGCGGGGAACTACGCGGTGCTTCACACCGGGCTGAGACATCCCGACGTGTTTCGAGCCTTGGCGGTCTTGCAGGGGAACTTCGACGCCGTCTATGTCAGCCGGCTAGCCGACCAGATCGATCCCTTCCAACCGGTCTACGTGCTCTATGGGGCGATTGACGTGCTCACCGGCAAGCAGGGGAAGAACTGTGTGCAGTGGCTGCGCGAAAACCGGGCGGCGGTCACCCCGGAGGAAGTGGGCGGTTCACACCGGGGGCACCCCACCAAGGCATATCACTTCTTCAATCGGGTGATTCGTAAGGTGCCCTGGCTGAGAATCCGAGCTTTTGCCGCAGACCCGCGCGATCCGATGACGGTGCAGTTCAAAACTCACGCATCGTTCGAGCCGCAAGTGTATCGTTGGACGTTCGGGGATCAGGAAACTTCGCCGGTGGCAACGCCCATGCACGGCTACATGACGCCGGGCGAGTACACGGTCACCCTGACCGCAGAGACCGAAGCCGGTCGCAAGGTACGCCGGGCCATCTCCCTGACGGTTCCGCAGAAACCGCGTCTCTAACCAACTCGATCACCGTACCGGGGTAGCTTCGGCGCCGAAAGGCTTGAACAGCAGGATGAGCACCGGCAGGAGCAACAGGTCGGCAGCCAGCGCTCCCGCCATGGTCACCGCGATCAAACCCCCGAAGTACGCCGTGGGCAGAAAACGCGAGAGCACCAGAATCCAGAACCCGCCGGCGATGACCACGGTGGTGAAGACGCAGGCTCGCCCGACACTGGCGTGGGTGGCGGCCATTGCCGCCCGGTAAGTTCCCGCCGCGGAGAACTCCGCCCGAAACCGCCACAGGTAGTGCACCGCGTCATCCACGGCTATGCCAAAGGAAACCGACAGCATCATGGCAGTGGTCATGTTGATCGGAATGTTCACCCAACCCATCACCCCTACACAAACCAAGATCGGAAGCAGGTTGGGGATCATCACCACGACCGCCAGGCGCACGGACCGAAACGCGATCCACAGCACCAGGAACACAGACGGAACGGTCAGCCCGAACGACCGGTACTGATCGCGCAGCAGACCCGACACCAACTGGGCGTAGAAATGATATAACCCGGTTACGGTGATCGCATAGTCGGGTCCGAGAGCGGACTCAGCCATACTCCCGATCTCGGCGCTGATCCGCAGCTTCTCGTGGACATTCACCCCCTCGACCGCTCGCAGGTTCATCCGCAAGGTGGTCTGGTCGGCACTGATGAAACCGCGCAGCAGCGCCTCCCCGAAGAGAGCTCGTGCCCAAGCCAACCGACTGGTGACGGCGGCAGTCTCCTCCGGCGGCGGAGTGGTGCCGTCGGTGAGCACGTCTGCCAGGGTGAGGGCTTTGCGGATCGTGGGAAACCGCTGGACGACGGCCTGCCCCAACTCGTGGACCGCCTCGAGCGTGCCACCGGTCACTGCGGAGGTGCCGTCCCTCCGTCTGGCGATGATCTCCACCGAGCCCACCGGGGTAAGATGCGCATCCAGAAACTCGTAGCTGCGGCGAACCTCGCTCGCAGGCCTGAAGTTCTTCACGAAGTCACTTTCGAAGCGCAATCGCCCCATGCCCGCGGCGCACACCCCGCACACCAGGAGACACAGTCCCGCGGTCGCCCCACGGTGGACACAGACCCAGTCTCCCAGCAACGCCAGCCGACGCGAAAGAGCACGGCCGCCGCCAGGCGCAAACGCGCGGACCGACGCCCGAGCTTGCCACCGCACCAGCAACACGCAACCAGCCAGCGCTCCGACCAACGCCACCAGCAGACCGATCACCATGAGAACGCCGAACGAACGCACCGGCGTCAGATTGGAGATACACACCGACGCGAAGCCCGCAGCAGTCGTGAGGATCACCACGCTGCAGGGGCGAATCATCCGTTCCAGGGTCGCCGCTACACGTTCACGCCAGGAGAGGCCCGGCTGAGCAGCGGCGGTCTCCTCCGCCGCAACCGCCAAGTGAACACAGGTCGCCACCGCCAGCACCGTAACCAGGATCACGACCATCTGGGTAATCAGCGACGCGACGATGCCCAGTACGACCGACGCCCCCAGGGCAATCAGCGTCGCCCCCACCGCTACGGTCATGGCGTAGCCCATCGGTCCGCCACGCCTGAACACCGCCGCCAGAGTCAGCATGAGCAGAGCAAAGGCTGCCATCGAAAAGACCAGCAGATCGCGATCGACGTACGCATACATGTCGATGAGCGTGACGTACGGACCGGCCAGGTGGATCTCGACCTGAGGGTGCTCCCGGCGGGCCTGGGCGACAATCTCCCGCAAGCGAGCTACGGTGGCCCGACGTTCCACACCCGATCCCGCTTCGCCGGCCATCTGCATGATGAGCGCCACCGTCCGGCGATCGCGACTGAGCAGCGTGCCCTCCACCAACGGATGGGTATGCAGGCGCTCCCCGAGGAGCGTACGCACCACCGGCGGAAAGGCGGCTAGCGCCGCCACCCCCTCGACCGGAGCGAGTTCGCGAACCCGCGCCACGAGCCCTTCAGCCATGGCCTGGGCGGCGGGAGAGAGCGCGTCGTCAAAACGCATGGCGATGACCGCGACTTCGTTGCTGCTGAACTGGTCCATGAAGCGGCGGAATGTGCGGTAGGATTCGTCCTCGGCGGCGACGAACGCTTCCAGCCGGTAGTCGTGGCGCAGCCCGGGACGACACAGCAGAGCGACGGCCCCGCCCGCTACGATCAGGGCCAGCACAATAATCGCCACGTGTCGGCGAATGATCCACGCAACCATGAACCCATGCTACGCCAAGCCGAAAGGAGGCGAAACCGGCCCACGCAGGGTATCTCCATTGCGGAGCACAGTTCTCGTGACCGAGACAAGCGCGAGCCCTGACAGGGCGGCACGGCTTTACTTCGCCCCTTCAGGGCTTACGTTGCTTCGGGCAATCCTGCCCCAGGGCGTTGCCCTGGGCTGTCATAGAGCGCCCTTCCAGGGCGAAGAGGGGTGTCCAGACGCAGCGATGTTCGCGCGTAGTCAATCGCTCGGCGACAGAACGCTCAAAAGCCCGCCCATACTGTCACGCACCCCGAAGCTGTTTTCAACCGGCTTGTCGAGAGATGCCCACGGTAGATAATGTCGCCATGCCCAGAAGGCTACGAATGCGCAGCGCGATGACCCTGCCCGAAGCGGTGCTGAGCTTCGCCCTGATCGCGATGGTCCTGGTGGCGGTGGCTGCTTGGTACGAATACGCCCTGGACCGGGCCAAGGTGCAACAGATGGACGCCCTGATCCACGCCCTCAATGAGGCGATTGGGCTATACCATGAGAGCACCGAGCACTACCCGCCAGGAAGAGGAGACGGAGCAGCCAGCCCGGCGCTGGCGGCTATGCAACTTACCTCAAAGCCGTCTGCCCATCTGCAGGCTCAGAAGTCCAACCTGCTGTTCCTCGCCGATGGTAAGCTCGGTTGCGTGGACCCGTGGGGTCAGCCGCTGCGCTATGTGAGTTCGCGCTGCGAAAAGCCGGCCTACCGCCGCCGGACCGAAGCGAACGGAGGCGTGCCTTTCTTTTTGTCCGCCGGTCCGGATCGCCGTTTCGGCGACGACACCCCCGCCGGTATGGCGGACAACATCTGTGGCGACGACCCCAGCCAACAAGCCGACGAAAAAAGTCCGAGGCCCGGCGCGTAAGACCGGACCTCGGACGTCTTTCCGTGTGCGGTTTGGGCTGTCCGTCGCCGTCTATGGCGTGTCGTAGGCCAGCATGAAACCGTGGCAGTCGTTCAAGTCCACGTCGGTGTCCGCGTCGAAATCAAACCCCAGGTGGCACTGGTACGAAGGCGCCGAGTACCCGGCCTGCTGATATGGTCCGGACAGGCACAGGACCAATTCGTGGTGATCGGCCAGGTCGACATCATTATCGCCGTCGTAGTCGCCGTAGCGCGGCGTCTCGAGGAGCCGGGTGAACTCACCGTAGTCCCGGAGATCCACATCCAAATCGTCGTCGTAGTCAAAGGCCGCCAGACACTCGTTCACACACTCCTGGTTATACGGTTCCGGTGATGTTTCCGGGCCGGCCATGCAATCCTGGAAGGCGGCGAAGTCCGCCAGGTCGACGTCCCCATCGAGATCGAAGTCGCTGCGCACGTACGTCTCACATTCGTCCAGCGTGCTATTCGCGTTGCAGTCATTGCTGGTGCCTGCAGCGATATCGCATTCGTCGGCGATCCCGTTGGTATTGCAGTCCGCCTCGCACTCGTCCGGCGTACCGTTGCTGTTGCAGTCCACACTTGTGCCAGGGTCGATATCGCACTCGTCCGCCACCCCGTTGCTGTTGCAGTCCGGCTCGCACTCGTCTGGAGTTCCGTTGAGCTGGCAGTCCAGGCTGGTGCCGGACCCGATGTCGCAATCGTCGGCAATCCCGTTTGTGTTGCAGTCCGGCTCGCACTCGTCTGGAGTTCCGTTGGGCTGGCAGTCGCTGCTTCGTTCTTCGTCGATATCGCAGGAATCGGGGAATCCGTTGCTGTTGCAGTCTTCGGCGAACCCGGTGGCGATGTCGCAGTCGTCGGGAGTGCCGTTGATGTTGCAGTCTTCCTCGCACTCGTCGGCAAAACCATTGGAGTTGCAGTCGGCGGAGGTGCCCTGAGCGATATCACACGTGTCCGGGATTCCGTTGCCGTTGCAATCGCGGGACGCCGTGCAAGCCGAGTCCACGATGGCGATGAGGTTTGCGGCGAGGTCCCCAACGGTCGTTTCGATCACCAGCCCGCCCGGAGCCCCGTTGTTCGCCAGAAACTGGGCCAACGGCACGATGTCCGTGGTAAAATCCGTGCCCAGGACAGGAGACACGACGACGACATTCTGCCGGGCCAGCAAACTCGCGTTCACCACCGCCACGCGATCGTCTCCCGGGTCGTTAACCGGGCTGCCGCAGCGCGGGCCTTCGTCACTGATGGGGATGGCTACGCGAACCGCATCGGTCTCCCAGACCTTATTGGCAGAGATAATTGCCGTGGCGGGAGCCCAGTCCTCGTACTCGCCCTCGACGCCGTTACCGCTGCAATCGCCGAGCACCTCCGGCAGACCTGTGGCGGTCGTACCGTAGGTGAGGGCCACGCTTCCCGTGCAACATGAACAGGAAACGCGCTGTCCGCGCGCGCCCCCGGCTGGGGGAACATTGTCCTCTTCGCCCGCTCCACGCGCGCCGTCCCAGATAGTGAGGATCTCCGCGCTCAGATTGACCTGCGCGCTACGGGCCAACTCGTAGATCACCCCGTCGATCACGCTGCACAACATCTCTATCTCGTCGCTCATTGAACCGGAGGTGTCCAGCACAAACGTCAGATCCGCCTTACAGCCGAACAATGTGCATTCGTCGGGGATACCGTTCAGGTCGCAGTCCTCACTTTCGCCACAGCCGAGAACAGAGCAGTCGTCCAGACAACTCAAGTCACAAGCGTCGGGAATACCATTGTCGTTGCAATCTTCGCACTCGTCCGGAACCCCGTTGCTGTTGATGTCCGTACTGTCGCCCGAGTCCACATCGCACCAGTCGGGCACGCCGTTGTTGTTGCAGTCCGGATCACACACGCAGGCGCCGGGATTCTCGAAACGATTGCAGGCCGGCTCCTCGACGCAGAGGTATGGCCCACCCGGGGCGGTGCTGTTCTCGTCGATCTCACATTCGTCGGCCAAATCCGCTAAGAGAGGGTCATCACCGTTGGAGTTGCAGTTGGTGCTGGTGGCTCCGGCGATGTCAAATGCGTCCGGAAGTCCGTTCGTGTTGCAGTCCCGGCACATCCCGTCATCGCACTCCGTGAAGGCTCCGCGGAACTCCGCATCTTCGTAGGCGAGACACTCCAACTGCAGCATATCCGGCTCGCAATCGCCCACGTCATCACGACAGCAGGCACCGCGATTGCACGCCCAGCCGCAAGGAACATCCACTCCGGCGAAAACACCGTTGCTGTTCTCGCAGCCATTGCTGCTGATCTCCTGACAGCCCCCACCGTCCAGGCAGCAGGCGCCCACGTCCGGGCAGTCGAAGTTGTCGCACGCATTCACCTTCCCGGTGCTGTCATCGTAGACGCCTTCGAGCTGGGCACACTCCGCCGCAGTCGTAACCAAGCACTCGCCGTTTACGCAGCATGCCCCGAAATCGTTCCGGCAAGTGTCAGGCTCGCATTGATAGTCCTGGACGAAGTGGATCGGATACAGTCCGCTCGAATTGACTGTCAGTTCGTGACACCCGTTGGTGGTCAGGTCGTCACGGCACGCAACGCCGGGGAGCCCAATGTCGTACATACAGCAGGCACCTGGGCGGGCGTCCAAGTACAAGCACGGATCGACCGGTACCCCGCAAGTGAACCCGGGGATCCAATTCGTTCCGCCCTCGACAATCTCACATTCGTACTGGCTCAAGCCGTTCGAACAGACATACCCGTCGTCTGGAGCTGGCTCCGGCAAGCAGCACGCGCCGGCTCCCAACTCGCAGACAAGTCCCCCGGGATCACAGTGTTGCCCGTCCTCCGTGTAGGTTCCGGGGTACAGCGCACACTCCGCCTCCGACAACTCCAGGCACAGGCCTCCGATTTCAATGCAACACGCTCCGCGGGCAGTACATAGCTCTGGCGTACAGATGACGTCGGGCTCTCCCAGCGGCGCTGGATCATACCACCTGCCGTCAACCTGCTCGCACTCAGATTCAGTGCGGTAGGGTAGGCAGGTTCCGTCGAACGCACAGCAGGTCCCGCGCGGATCACAGACTTCCGTTTCACATGCTATCCCGACGTGGAACTCGACGGTGCTTGCGGAGACCTCCTCTTCGAGAAGCTCGCAGAAGAACGGGTTGGTGTATGTACAGGTACCATCCAGGCAACACGAACCCTGATTCTCATACAGCCACTCGCAGGCGTCTAATTCTTCATCCAAGGCCTCGAGGTCGGCGCAGGTGACTCCGCTGTTGGTGAACTCGCCCTCTTCATCGTTGATGCAGGTAAAACGATCCATGGGACCGCCGCCAGCGACCGTGTCGGCACAGACATCGACGCCGCCGTCGTCGTAGCAGCAGGCTCCGGGTTTGGGCTCGAAGCACAGCTCCTGCGAATACACCCCCGTCGAGATCAGCGAGAGGACGAGCGTTTCGTTGATCGTTTCACAGGTCTGGCTGTTCAACCCGAAGCTGCCCATCACCGTGCCGAACGCCTCAACCGTCAAAGGATAGGAGAAGTTATCCAGGCCAAAGGTCACCTGGTCGTTGCCCCAGGCGACCGCCAGAGCGTACTGCTCCCCGGCTTCGAGCATGTAGTCGATCGTTCCGGAGCTGTAAAAATCTCTTCCGCTGACGGTCGGCGACTGGTTCACAAAGAGCACCCGCGCGAATATGCCGGTGCCCGAGTTGCGCTTGTAGATCAGGAAACACAGATCCGCCCCACCGGTAGGGAGAATCAACTCCATCTTGAACTCGCACAGCTTCCGGTCAGAACCGTCCGGGTCCATCCTGTACCAGTTCCCGCGAAACACACTGGAGGCTGGAAAGGTGATGTCGAACCTCCCGATGTCCGTACATGGACACTCCACTGAACGGAGACCGAACAGATCCTCAGGGCCTGCACCGGGAGGGAGCAGCTCATACCACGGCAGCGGCGGGTTCGGATCCTCCATGGTCAGGGGGATCAAGCCGGCGTTGGGATCCGCCACCGATTCGTTAGCGGGGCGATAGGCGACCGGGGTCGACTCCGCTTCCGCGGGGTTGAGGTCCGGGCGCTCACGGTCCTGAGCGGGTGCCGTGCTGTAGGCCCACGCGCCGAACGCCCCGACCAGCAGCACACTCACCGTCGCCCGTCGGGCTCGACGGCCACCTCGGTTCCAATCAGACTGATACATGACTGCTCCGATCCTACGCGTAGGTTTCCATAGCGCGCGGACATCACATCTGCTCCGCGCCCCTCCGCCGTGCTGGCGCGCCATACAGCGCGCCTCCGAATCCTTTTCCCGGTGGATACGCTGGGGGCGATACCGTGCCGGGCCTGGCAACGGCTGGCACGTCCGCCCTCCCCAGCCATGCACACGCCATCGGTTATTGTACCCCGCCGATTGCACTGCCTCCAGAACGCATCCGCTTATTCGTCACATCGGCAATGCCGCCGAGGCGCTTTCTCAAGTCACAGCCAACGTCCGCAGTTATCGCTGAAAGTCGAAGATCCGAGTCCGGCCACAGAACTTCTGAACAACGTCCGCCCGGGGTTATCTCAGGTTTTGCCTGACAATCCGGATTGGGGAGCGGCCTACGTCTTGTAGGCCGACGGTCGGCGGGGATGCCGACCGCTGCGGAAGTTGTCCGACAGAACCTGATCCTAGCGGGTATCGGTGTAGGATCCGACGGTACGCTCGCCGATGCGAGCCGGTGGGGATCCCAGATTGAGCAGGCTCGGCAGTCGATCGATGGTCTCCTGAAAGAAGATCGCCCGCTGATTAGCACGCTCGTTGGCAAAGCGGAGGGCATCGTCCGAGCTCATCCCGCCCGCGTCCAGCTTGTCTCGCAAGTCCAGCCGATTGCCCCGCAGAACACCATAAACCGTCCAAACGTCCGAACGGGTGGTGGTCCAGTCGCCCAAAGCAACCAGCAGCCCCGCCGCATGGACGTAATCCTCCGCGGGGTAATCCTTCAACGACGATCCCGAATCGACGTGCCTCCGACCGACCACCCCGTTGTCCATTCGCCAGAGGGTCGTCTCGTCGCCGTCGAAGTTGGGGTCGAACTCACTGAGGAGGAGCGACCAATGACGGACGTTGGCCAGTTCGCCAACCGTCAGGAAACCCGACCCCATCCTCAGCGTGCCGAACGACTGGACTACCGGAACGCCCGTGGAATCGAGGATCGTCCCCGAGGGGAACGTGAATGGATTGGGATTACCCATCGGGCTGCGGGCGCTAAAGTCGCCGGACTCCGACAAGGAAGTAGCGGACGGGGAGTAAGGTTCGCGACGGGCTTCGCGATAGGCGACGATCGCCCGGGCAGCCTCCTCGCCCAGCGGAATCTCGGTATTCCCGTCGCAGTTGTCGTAAACCGTGTAGCGCATGGTGTCCTGAAAGCTGCCGGGCAGGTTGTTCCACTTCACCAGTGGAAGACCCTGGAGCACCGTCCACGGGGCGGCGTTGATGTTGATCCGGCCGTACACCCGGGCACCCATCTGGTCCGAGCGGGGCTTGATGCTCTCATTAACGCTGGTCGGCTCGAACTCACCGTCCAGAGGCAGGGCGGTGAAGTAGTCGAACACGTACTGGCCCCAGGGCAGGAACGAGTAGCCCATGGGCAGATCGTAGAGGAGTTCTCTACTCGCCGCCGACTGCTTGAGACGGTGTACCTCAGCCACGTCGAACACGGGCATCCGTCCGTTGTCGATCTGATACTCCTTCCGCTTCCACTCATTGGGCGGCTGCTCGGTGGAGACGAGGTGCGTGTTGAACGGTCCCGCGCCACTGCTGAGTTCACTGTTGGCGTGGCGCATGAGCAACAGGAGCGTTCCGGTCGAGGGAAACGCGCTCCACAGACCGTTCGTCGAGTTGGCCATGTCCACCTGCACCGGACGAATGATCTGCTTTCCGCCGGTGTAGCCGAAGTTCGTTGCTCCGCTCCAGGTGTTGACCACCCCCAGAGAATGCGAGTTGGGCAACGGCTTGGTCACGGGCACCACCGCGGTCCAGAACGCCGACGGGCGCATCGAGCCCACCCGCCACATGGCCCGCTCGACGGACTCCTCGATCATATCATCCGGGTCGCGAGTCCAGGGCTCCTTGTAGAAGTCCGCCGTTGCCACCGGTCCCGCTGGTCCCACCGTTCCGTTCACCGCGAATTCGTCGACGACAATGGTTCTGAACACCCCGGAGAAGGCCTGTTTCCGAGTCAGCCGAACGGTCCAACCATCCTCGATAAGCGCTCCGGCAGTGTCGATTACCTGCCACCCTGGCGTATTGGTGCCGCCGACACCCGGCTTGACCTGGACCACCGCCAGACCGCTCCCCAATATGGGGACCGAGAGCCCGGTGGTGGGCGCCGGCAGAAGCGTTCCGCTGAGCGCGTAGGAGGTGGGGGGATTCCCGGTCCCATCATCAATTTCCAGTTCAAAGTCGGAGAGGGTGAGGGCCACCTTGTAGGGGTTGTACAGCTCGATCGCACTGTACGAATTCGCTTGATCGGGCACGCCCCCGTTGTCGACTGCTTTGGTGTGGACCTCGGTGATGTACGGCTGGCGTTCGAGACCGTAGACGTACTCCCCGCTCTTCGCCAAGCCGTTGACATCGACGACTTGCACCTGGGTAGCGAGGCCGTCGGCGTCGGCGAAGTCGATCAGGTTGGCGGTCAGCGAAGCGGCCCAGCGCTCCTTCTCCGCGTCGGGGTCGGACACGTTTTCGAAAGCTGGAATGCTCGGATCCACGTTCTTAAGCATGAGCAGGAACGCGTCCTGGATGGTACGGATAAACTGGCGGGCGCGCCGCTGATTATCCTCCGCCGGGAGGGTCAGGCGGCCCTGGAGCGAGTTGATACCGTTGTTGGTCGGGTCATCGCGCGGGTCGCCCAGCATGGAGCGTTCGAGATAGGGCAGGCTTACCTGGATGCGTCCCTTGCGCGGATCGGTGTCAAGCAACGGGCCGAACTGACCGTTGCCCAAGTCCTCTTCGGGATAGTCATCTATGGCCCAGCAGCCGAACCCGCTGGCGGCGCAGGGGCCGATCGACGGCTGATCAATCTCGACCAGCATGCTCTCGATCCACCCCGTGCCCGCCGGGATGACCGGCTCACCCGGGAGGCCCGGTTCGGGGATTGCCCGGGTTCCGTCGCGCATGAAGAGGTTGTCGGTGCTGTAGGTGGTCAGCAGATGGCGGCGGTCGTAGTTTCTGTAGTTGCTGGTGCCCACGGTGCTGGGCGCCGCCATGACCTCGAACCAGTAGGGGACGTTCCCGCCCATGCTCTCGTCGGTGTTGGCGGCGTAGAGCCACCAGCGGTAATCGGTGGACTCGCCGCGGGCACCTTGGCCGGTGTCCTCGGGGTCCAGCCGGTGGACGCCGAGCAGGGCGTCCTCGAAATCGCGGTGCAGCGGCGAGGCGTACATCCGGCGCGGCGGCAGCACGCCACGATTGCGCAGGCTCGGTTCCTCGAGGGCGGTGCGATACGACTCGACCAGGCGCTCGTTGTCCCATTCCTGCTGCAGCCAATCCTGCGTCTCGTCGGGGAAGAGGGCGTAGACCAGCTCGCGGTGCGACCAGTTGATGTCGGCCATGGCTCCGTGGGGCACCGTCCGCACGCTCAGGTAGATCCCGCCGTTGGTGCTCACCGCCGGGTCGTTCAATTGTTCGAGCAGCGTCTCGCGGACATCGGGCGGCAGGGTGATGGGGCTGTCCGCCGAGAGCAGATCGATCTCGGTACTGTCGGGAATACCATCGCCGTCGGCATCCGTGGCGAACTGGGGGACGTTGTTGAGGTCGATCCGCACCGCACGTGGTTTGCCCGTGTTCGTATCGTGGTAGTCGCGGAGGGTCGCCACCTCCTGCTTTAAGGCCGGTCCGATCTCGCCGGCGTAGGGCAGGACCGGAATGGTTGAAGACCCGGCCCCGGCGTCCAAGTTCGGTTCGGCAGGGGCCAGCACGCCGTGCAAGAACGGTAGCTCGCCGTAGGTCGGCAAGAGAACCTTGTAGTCGTTTCCGGTGTAACCATCTCCCTGGACATCATCACAAATTCCGTTCGAGTCGATGTCCTCGATGCAGTCCACCAGCTTGCCGCCCGCGGGCATCTGATAGGGCGCCCCGCCCGGAGCCCGCCAATAGGCATCGAGCATCTGGTAGATCTCAGCTTGAACGGCTTCGATTCCGTTGGATTCCTGCCGGGCTGCGACCGCCGCTTCGATCTGGCGAGCCTCGAAGGTGACCGTGGACAGAAAGGCCACCCCCATCACGAACAGCATGCCCAACAGGGCCACGACCATGACCAGCACCGTCCCGCGGGCTGAGTTCGGCCCGCACGCGGGGCCGGGTTGGGCGTCGTCGGCCCGGAGCGGAGTCGACGGCGCACAACTACGTGCTGTCTGCTCTCGACAACCAGCGCCAAGCCGATCGCGGAGAGCGGAGAGCGAATAGTTGTTGGCGGATCGGTTCATCCCGTCAGCTCCCTATCGAAAAGACCATCACGTGCCGCGTAGGCCGCTCGAAACGATGCTCCTCGTCGTACACGTCAACCGTGATCCTGAGCGCCGCCGGATACAACGGATCCGGAGACTCGCCGTAGATGTCCGCGGTATACCAGCGGGCCATGGGTTCGTCGGTCGCCGTCGCCGGGTCGGCAGCCACGCGCACGCCGAAGGTCGCATCGCCGGGGTGCAGATCCTGATTCAGCAAGCGCGTCAAACGAGCATGGGCGATGCGCGCCGGGTTCGTCGGGTCGTTCAAAGCGTAGTCACCCAGAATGCCTCCAACTCCGCCCGGCGGAAAGACCGCGGCGAGCAGACGCTCGAAACACTGCCGGGTGGGCGACCATTTCGCGGGTGACAGCCCCGCGTCGTTCCAGTCAACCACCAGATCGGCGGGGTCGATCCATAACACCTCTCCGGTCCCGCGCAGCTCGGGCAGATCGAGAGCGAACTCCACCTTGAAGTAGGCACAGTGGGGGAGCAGATAATGCCCCAGACGCTCGGCAATCGGCGCGGGCGGCGTCGGGTCCAGCTCGCTACGGGCGTACCACTGGGGGACATCCTCCACCATGAAGTCGTTGTTTGAGTAGTTCGGAAAGTGCATCGGGTTATACAGCAGATCATCGACGTAGTTGAACGAGCCACTGCCATCCGACGGGTACGCCACCACGTCCTGCCGCCCCTCGACCAGAGCGAACAGGTTCTTGGACGAGGCTGAGTATCCGCTGGCGTCGTCCAGGTTTGACGCCACCGCCGGTGACAGCCCCGGGCCAACCGGATCGAACTGCGCCGGTGGTGGCTTGCCACCGGCATACTCAACCAAAAGCACGCTACGGCGGGCCAAGTGCCAATCCTCGGCGGGCGTGGGGAACACGAAGCCTGCTCCGGTCTGCGGAACTTCGGCCAGCAGCATGGCGCTGTCAAAACGGATCGGACGGGTGCCAACCGTCTCGCCATACTGCGGACGCCACGTCCACACGGGGGGGGCCGGCGGGGGAGTAAGGGTTTCCCACTCCCCCTGGATGCAGTGACCATAAGTCACCACCGCCAAACCGCTGCTGATCGTCGGATCGACATAGCTGGTGCTCAAGCGCGTGGTGACGAACATCAGCCGATCCGCCCGCGGCGGATCGATTACCCGAGCACCAGCCACCAGGCTTTCACGCTCCGGATCCACCGGGTGAGGATACGGGAGCGACGGATCGAGCACGCCGGAGACGCCGGCGATGGCGCCATCGCGTCCCGCCGCCGTCCAGAAGGCGTTTATCTTGGCGGGGACGATAACCAGAATCGACTGCTCGGGATGTACCGCGCTCAGGTCCTCGCGCAAGGTCGTCTCGAGGTCGCGGAGCCGCTGGGCTACGGTGGTGACCGCCCGGGCTTCGCCAGTCGATTTCACCGTCAGGTGAAAGACCACCCCAGCCATGCTCATCATCAGGGACAACACCCCGATGGAAACGATTAGCTCGGTGAGGGTGAAGGCCGGACGCAGGACCGATAACCGCGCGCCGCGTGGACTGGGCGTCACCGGACGGCGTTTGGTCTCGTGATGTCCTGGTTCGGTTCTCATCACCGCTATTGTCGGTTTCCACAGGTGTCAGGTCAGCCGGCTAATCCGGGTAAATCACCTTGAAACGGGTGTTTACGTCCGCTACGGGGGACGCCCCCTGCACCAGCCACGTGGTGGAATCCACCCGCTCGATCGCCGGCGGGAACACCCAAACGCGACGGCTGGCAACCGGGACTGTGCCCGGAACCTGGTTGTATGGCGGGTCAATACTAACGCCCGGATCGAACAGGTCGTCCACGAAGATCTCTCGGTCCAAGGTCAGGAGCGCCTCGACCGGGGAGGTCATGTTGCCAACGAAGCGCGAATCGCCAAAGCCGGCATCGCTTAAGCGCCGTTTGGTCACCCGATAAGTCTCGCCATTGACGCTGTCGATGAACCACGTCCCGGGCGGAAAGAACTCGCGAATGTCGTCGCCGGCGTTGAGATCAGCTTCGACCAGCACCTCGGTGGGCAGCCCGCGGGGCACCACGTCCTTCTGGGTGGAGAGGGTGTTGTCGCGGTAGTTCAAAGCTCGCGACCCCCCCACCACCTGGGGGACCACCAGCGGGACCAGCCACGGGGTGGGGAACATCACGTCGTTGAGATTGCCGACGGTGTGGGGCAAGGCGATGTTGCTTCCGCTGGTTGCCGCCGCGTCTTCGTCCTGCCGGCAGAAACGCTGCCCCGGGTTGCGCCGCAAGGTGACGTAGTACAAGGTGAACTGCCGAGGGGTGCGCGCCGCAGCCCGGCGCTCCCTGATGAAGCGAGCGTGCTGCGCGGAGGTGGCTGGCGGCGTGGGGTGCAGAATCGGTTCGTTCAGGCGGTGAAATACTGCCCAGGCGTACCGGCGGGTCTCCAGGCGGTCCTGCCATTCCTGAAGCTCCGGGTCACTCCCTCCCACCGGGTAAGGCGCCAGGGCCGGATGCACCCGCTGGTGGAAGAGCACCTGCGGCTGATCGTACCAGAGAATATCACCCCGGGTGCCCTCGCCACCGCAGACTGTGCCCAGATCCATGTGGACATCCAGCCAGTACAGATCGTCACTCCCGCTACGGGAGCCATCCATCAGCAACCACGTTCCCTCGGTAATGACCGGCGAAACGCCCCCGCTGGGAGGAACGTCCATCAACGCGTTCTCCATGGAGAGCGGATGCACGTACGTATCTGAAGGAGCCTTAGCATCCACCGGAACTTTGTTGAACGACGAGTGCGGCAAGCCAGTGGGGATTATGATTGCCTTCGTCTCGACGACGTAGTCACCGGCGAAGCTGGTGTAGTTGAGACACTCGGACGCTCCATCGACGCGGGCGAGCTGTTCGAAAGTGATCGCGGCAGCCTCGGCGACCGCGGTGGCTGCGGTGTGTTGGGACAGGTCGCGGGCCTTGGACCAGGCGATGGGGAACATGGACGCGACCACCAGCAAGCCCAGCCCCAAAATGGCGATGGCGATCATTAACTCCGCCAGGGAAAACGCGCTCGCGCGGCGCACCGCAGCTGCGGTCCGCGCGTGCCATGGCCATCGTCCGGCGTGGCTATGAGTATGCCGCGACGGGGATGCGTGCTTCCGGGCTACGTCACCGCCGTCATGCTCACCCTGCGGGATGAGCATGGCACCCGGCGCGGCTGCTACGAGGGGGTGGTTTGCAGCCCCGCGGGCTGAAGGCTGGTCGCCGAAGGCTGAGTGCTTCTCAGTCATTTGCCTTCCCCCCGCGGCCCTTCGACGACCTCGCCGGTCATCCGAGTGATGTACAGCGGGATCCCGGCGTCGAGTAAGTGATCACGCTTGAAGAAGCTCCCAGCCTCGTACGGTATCTCTGTCAGGGTGCTCTCGTCGTAGAGCAGCAGCCCGCCGGCACTGGTGAAGCTGATGGCGTCTTGGGTTGGTCCGGGGGTCGCTGCTGAAAGGTCCATCTCCACAATGATGTCGTAGAGCGACTTCCCGTCGGGATCGAGCGGGACCGGCGACCCGCCGGGATCCGCGAAGTCGTTGGCGTAGTAGTTGAGCGGGTCGCCCACGTTCAAGCCCGTGCGTTTGCCCCGGCCGTCCAGCTTGATGGCTGAATTGGTCTGATTGCGCAGGGCGATGTCGTGAATGAGGACGTTGCGCCCGTGGGTCAGCCGGCCGTTGGCCCCGAAGATGACGGTGAAGAAATTTCGATGCCGCGGCCATCCCGTTGTAGCGGAGAGGGTCGGTTGATCGAAGGCGTCGTGGGCGATGTCCATCTCGGGCCAGGTCGCCAAGCTAAGAATCGACCGGGGGGCTACGCGGAAAGGTGCGGGCAGCTCGTGAATGTCCCCCTCGACGACCCGGAAGCGGTCCTGGGCCATGAAATCCGTTATGCAGTCAGTGATGGGATCGCCGGAGGCCAGCTCGCCCGAACAGTCGGTCTTATACTCGTGGCTTTCCGGATCGGGATTGGGCGCATCGGGTACGATCGGGGCGATCATCTGGCGCTGGGTGACCGGATCAACGTAGAAGAACAGGCCCATCTCCGATTTGTGCAGGGCTTTGGCCCGCACCGTCCGCAGGGATCCGTGCAGGAGATTCAGCGCCTGGGACTGCTTGCGTTGGTCCCACATGCTGGTGAAGGCGGGAACCGCCATACCGAGGATCAGCACGATGATGACCACTACGGTCAGCATTTCGACGAGGGTGAAGGCGTGTCTTCGCGGGTTGGCCTGCCAGACGCACATCAATCTTCCGTCCCCACCAGCACGCCCGGCGCGATCGGACCGCGCAGGATCTTGTCCTGGATCGCCGCGTTCGAGTAGAGGTTGTCCACGTTCAGGGGGTGGTCGATCTCGAACTCGGGCTTGCTGGCTGAATCATCCTCGTTGTAGTCGTAAATCAGGTCCGGCGGATAGACTCCCCCTTCGAGGAAGTCGGGGTTAAACTGCTCCCGACCGTCGGCGCCGTAGGAGACGAAAACGGGCACGCTGTTGCTGAGGCTGAGCAGGGCCCGAGACAGGCGCCCACGATCGCCGGCGGTTTGCACGTTGCCCGGCGTCAGATTGTCCCACACGGCGGCGCCCGCATTGCCCTGGCGCATGGCGAAATAGGCGATGGGCGTTCCCCAGGGATCCACGAAGTAGCCCAGCGGTTCATCGACGCTGGGGGTAAAGGCGGCGTCGCCGTCACGGTCGAGGTACTCGTCGGGGACCCCGGTCAGGTCCTTGTGAGCGGCGTGACGATACTTGAGCTGGATGCGGTCGAGGATGGCTGCCCCGGACTCGCTGTACGAGCGGATTGCCAGGGCGAACGCCTTGATGTCGCCGTTGTCCACCAGGGCGATGTCGTTGTTCGTCGGGAGCGTGACGTAGCTGCTGGCACCGCCGGGGGAGATCCGCGATTTGAACCCAGGTGGCGACGTAACCTTGACGAACCCGTCCAGCTCGTCGGGAGGGAAGGGACCGTAGCGGTTCGAGTATCCGCGGACTTTGCCCAGAGGCTTCTCGTCGGCGAACTGCTTGGCCGCCAGGTTGAGGTTGTCGAGCACCGCCCGGGCTTCGCTCTCCTTGGCCCGGCTGATCTGACGCCGGCCGACGCCGATCACCGTACCGATGAGCAGCACAATGATCCCGAACACGACCAGCAACTCGACCAGGGAGAAACCCCTCGGCCGCGTGGGGCCGACCGCTGAATGCATCACCGTACGTCCGCGCATACCGGACACCCCCTAGCGCTCGAAGTTGGTGAGGTCGTCCGCGTTGCCATACAGCCCGTCGGGACCGGCGCTGATTAGCAGGAAGCGGTCCTTGTTGACCGGCGCGGGCCGAGCGGTAATCGTGGGATCCCAGATGTACTGCTCGAATGACCCTTTGTACTCCGCATGGCCGAGCACTTTGGGATCCAACCAGGTGGCGGGATCCGTCGGTTTGAGCTCCTCGACCACGTAGCCTAGCGGGTGAACCTTGTTCGCCCACGCGCCCCCGATCCTCGGCTGCAGGGCGGAGAGGATCACAGTCCCGGTTGCGTCACTTCTTCCGGTGATGGCGACGTTGTCGTAGGGATCGAAGATGCCGGGCATCTTGGGGCTGGTTAGCGGCACGATCGCCCGGGCGCCGCGCCGAGCGCGGTAATAGAGCACCGGCCGGTGCCATGGATCGGTGAACACCTTGTGCTTGTAGTCGGGCGTGGCCCAGGCAGACGCCGGAGCTTCGAATCCGTCCACCTCGATCACCTCACCGATGGACATGATACTATTGAGCATGGCGTCGGAGTTGGCGTAGGGGCCGTAGCGCGGTTGGAGCGGTTCGGCGGTTGTCGGGCTGATGCCATGCGCACCGTACGGCGCAGTGGTGTTGTTCATCCCGAAGTCGTTCCACCACTTTCCGTCACCGTTCAAGTCTCTAAAACCCGGCGTGCCCAATCCGTCGGCACCGTTGAGTGCATAGACCAGCAGGCTGGCGCCGGTGGTGTGCTCAAGCGGATCGCCGCCCAGCGAGGGGTTCCCGTTGGGCAGCGGCATGGGATCGGCGATGCCATCCAAGGGCGGAACCACGGTGGAATCCTCGTCCGACTTGGACGGCGGGTAGAATCCGCCCACGGCGGATTCCTGCCTGAAACTATCCAACCCCGCATCCAAGCCCGCTATCAACGACTTGGCAGCCACCGCTTTGGCCTGCTTCCGCACGCCGTGAAGCGCGGGCACCAGGATCGAGATCAGCAGGGCGATGATCGCCACCACCACGAGAAGCTCGACCAGGGTGAATCCGCCCCGACGACCGCGGCGGCCACCGATGCTCCAAGGCTGTCCGGGCGTCCGGTTGTGTCTGACGCGCATAATCCGCTCAACTCCTGCAAGGTTCGAGTACCGGTCCGCTGCGGAACCTGCGCCGGCGGACCGTCCTCCCCCGAGTGACAAGTAGGCCCAGTGTGGCAAACCGGTCTTTATAGCGGCCTGCGTCCACGCCGGCCGTTCGAATTCACGACGTTGCCGCTTTCCCCGGTCGGCGAGGGCGCCGGCGGCTACAGCGCTCGTCAAGCCGGACCCTAGCCACCCACCGCCTCGATCAATGAGACCAACGGGAGGAACAAGGCGACCACGATGAAGCCGACCACACCGCCAAGCCCCATCACCAGCAAGGGCTCGAGCAGGGACACCAGACTGCCGACCAAGACGTCCACCTCTTCGTCGTAGTTGTCCGCCACCTTCATGAGCATCTTGTCGAGGTCGCCGGTCTCCTCACCGACGTCGATCATGTTGACCACGATGGAGTCGCAGACCTTGGCGGCGCGGAGTGGGTTGGCAAAGCTGTCGCCCTCGCGAATCGAATCGTGCACCGATCCCAGCGCTCGAGCATAAACTTCGTTGCCCGAGGTGTCCTTGGTGATGTTGATGGCTTCGAGAATGGGCACGCCGGCGCTAATCAGGGTTCCTAGCGTACGGGCGAAACGGGCCACCGAAGTCTTCTCCAGGATATTGCCCAGCACGGGGATCTTGAGAAACGCAAAGTCCACCACGTAGCGACCGCCCTTGGATTGGCGAATCAGCTTGAGCGCCAGAACGAACCCAATGGGCGCGAACAGCAACACCGCCCAGCCGGGTGGAGTGCCCCTGATGAACCACGCGGCAATACCGATGAGCAGCTTGGTCACCCCGGGGAGCTCAGTGCCGAAATCTCGGAAGATCTCCTCGAACTTGGGCACCACCACGATCATGATGCCCGCGACAATGCCCACCGCGAAACTGACCACGCAAATCGGGTAGATCATCGCCCCGGTCACCTTGCGCTTGAGGGCCTGGGCCTTCTCCATGAACTCCGCGAGTCGTTGGAGAATAACGTCCAGCACACCGCCGGTCTCACCCGCGGCGACCATGTTGACGTAGAGGCGGTTAAAAGCTTTGGGCTGCTTGGCGAAGGCCTCCGAGAGCGTCGAGCCACCCTCAACGTCATCGGCAACGTCGCGGAGGACGTTGCGCAGGAGACCGGGCTTCTGTTGTTCGTGGAGAATCTGGAGACTGCGGAGGATGGGGAGGCCGGCGTCCTGCAAGGTCGACAACTGACGGGTGAACTGCACTATGATCTTCTGGCTGACCTTGCCGAAGGTAATGGTCATTCCGCCCTTCTTCTTGGCGGCGCCAGCCTTCTTCTTGCCCCCTTTTTCGCGAATCCGCGTGGGGAACAGCCCCAGGTTGCGGATCTTGGCCAAGGCGTCTTCGCTGGAGAGAGCCTCCACGTCGGCCTTGACCGCCTCACCTTCGCGGTTCATCGCTTCATAAACATAAGTGGCCATGCCATTGCCCCACTGGTCGCCGCACCTGTCCCCGCGAGGGGCGGTACCCGACACGTCTCCGTCGCGAGGCGCCGCAGCCATCACTCCCGGCCGGCGCCTCCCTACTCGTCGATGATGGTCTCCTTGACGACTTCCTCGATGGTGGTGATGCCGTCGAAAATGGCCATCAGCCCCGTGTCCCGCAGCGGCCGCATCCCCGACTTGACCGCCTCGTTACGGAGCAGCGTCGTGGACGCGTGTCGCATGATTAACTCGCACAGGCGGTCGCTCGACACCATGATCTCGTAGATACCCAACCGCCCGCGGTACCCGGTGTTGTTGCAGTAGTCGCACCCCTTGCCGTAGTAGAGCGTCTTGCCGCCCACGTCCTCCGGGGTGAGCTCCAGCTCCATCAACACCTCTTCAGTGGGCTTGTACTCCGTTTTGCAGTTCAGGCATATCCGCCGCACCAGCCGCTGAGCAACGATTGCCTCAAGTGTGGCTGTAATCAGGAACGGCTCCATGCCCAGGTCCAACAAGCGCGCAATCGACGACGGGGCGTCGTTCGTGTGAAGGGTGGTGAAGACCAGGTGTCCGGTCAACGAGGCCTGCACGGCAATCTGGGCGGTTTCCAGGTCGCGAACCTCTCCCACCAGGATGATGTCGGGGTCCTGACGCAGGAAGCTCCGCAGGGCTCGGCTGAAGGTCAGACCGATGTCCGCACGCACCTGAACCTGTACCAGGCCGTCGATGTCGTACTCAACGGGGTCCTCGGAGGTGAGAATCTTGACCTCCGTGCTGTTCAGCTCGCGGAGTGCGGAGTAGAGGGTGGTGGTTTTTCCGGACCCGGTCGGTCCGGTATTAATCACGATTCCGTTGGGCTTGCGCATCACCTGGCGAAAAGCCACCAGATCGTCGTCCCGCAAGCCCAGCTTGTCCAAATCCAGCGAAACGGCGGAGCGGTCAAGCACCCGCATGACCACGCTCTCACCGAACATGGTGGGCAGTACCGCCACCCGCAAGTCGATGGGGTTCTTGCCCAGAGTCAGCTCGATACGCCCATCCTGCGGCAGGCGGCGTTCGGCGATGTCCAGATTGGCCATGACCTTGATACGCGAGGCGATGGCCATGGCGACGTGGCGGGGCGGCGGAACCATCTCGTAGAGCACGCCGTCGATGCGGTAGCGCATCTTGAACTCGTCTTCGAAGGGCTCGAAGTGAATGTCGCTGGCTTTGTCCCGGATGGCCTGGAGCAGCACCAAGTTGAGCAGCTTCTTCACCGGGTTGGCTTCGATCATCTCCTTGAGTTCAGCCAGGTCGATGGACTCGCCCCGGCCTTCGAACTGGGCCAGGGTGTCGTCGGCGGCGATCTCGTCGATCAGAGTCTGAATCGAGTCTTCAGCGTCCTCGGGGTAGTAGCGGGCAATGGCGGTCTGCAAAGCGTCCGGGGTGGCGATGGAGGCCTCCACGTCCATCCCCAGCAGGACCTTGAGGTCGTCGGTCGCCTGGAAGTTGTCCGGGCTGGCCAGGGCCAGGGAGACCACCTTGCGGGCCTCGTCGAAGTCGAAGGGACACACCTGGTAGGTGTTGACCATCTGCGCCGGAATCAGGTCGATTACGTCCTTGGGTACGTCCAGGCGCTCGAGGTCCACGAACTCCATGCCGACCTGGGCGGCCAAAGCCAAGTTGAGATCCTCGTCGTCTATGTGGCCCAACTCGACCAGGATCTGCCCGATCGGACCGCGGCGCTGCTTCTGAATCTCCAGGGCCTCGTGGACCTCGGCACGGCGAATCCGCCCCATTTTGATGAGAATGCGTCCGAGCTGCCGCCCGCGCAACTGCTCGACCGGCGGCATCTTGGGCTTGTCAGGCATCGGAGATCACTCCCGGGGTCATTCGAAAGTTCAGAGTTCAAGGTCATCGGCCGCGCGTGAGCCCTACTGCTCTCCGGGTGCATACAAGCGTTGGCTCCAAACCTCGCAGCCTTCGGTGATTCGGAACCGGGGATCGCGCTCCGGTCTAGCTGGTCCGTAGAACCTCGCGGTCATCATCGTCATCGGCGTCCATCCGCTGACCGCGCTTGTAGGAGTCGATCTTGTCCTGCAACTGGCCGGCGTTGCGTGAGCGGTCGACGGCTTCGGCTTCATCCACGCTGCCTTCACTGAACAGTTGGAACAGGTGCTCGTCCAGAAGCTGCATGCCGAATTTCTTGCCGGTCTGAATGGCGGAGTCGATGCGGTAGGTCTTGTTCTCGCGGATAAGGTTACTGATCGCCGGGGTGACCACCATGAACTCGTAAGCCGCCACCATGCCCTTGGGAATGCGCGGCATCAGGGCCTGCGAAAGCACCGCAATCAAGTTGGTGGAAAGCTGGACGCGGATCTGCTCCTGCTGCTCGTGGGGGAACGCGTCGACGATACGGTTGATAGTCCCTTGACATCCGGTGGTGTGCAGGGTGCTGAAGACCAGGTGGCCGGTCTCGGCGGCGCGGATCGCCGCTTCGATGGTTTCCAGGTCGCGCAGCTCGCCGACCAGGATCACGTCGGGGTCCATCCGCAGCACGCGGCGCAGGGCTTCGGCGAAGCTGGGCACGTCCACGCCGACCTCGCGCTGATTCAGGATGGCTGTCTTGTGGTTGTGATAGTACTCAATGGGATCTTCGATGGTGATTACGTGGCGGTCAAAGTTGTCGTTGATGTAGTTGAGCATCGACGCCAAGGTGGTGGTCTTACCCGAGCCGGTGGGTCCGGTGACCAGGAACATGCCTCGCGGGCGGCGGCACAGCGCCGCCACGATCGTGGGCAGACCGATCTGCTCGAAGGACAGGAACTTGTACGGGATCAGCCGGAGCACGATCGCGATGCTGCCTTTCTGGCGAAAGACGGAGACGCGGAATCGTCCCTGATCGCCAAAGGCAAACCCGTAGTCAGTTCCGCCCTCCTCCTGCAGCTCCTGCTGGTTGCGATCCGGGGTGATCGACTTCATCAGCGCCGTGGTGTCCTCGGGCGTGAGAGTCTTGGTCTCCAGGTTGCGCAGGTGGCTGTTGAGGCGAAGAACCGGCGGGCGCCCGACTGTAATGTGCAGGTCCGACGCCCCCTGTTTGATAACCGTCTCCAGCAACCGGTCTATGTGCAATGTACCCATTGTCTAGTCTCAATCATCCATCCGGCGGGTTCGGGCGACGCCATCGCCCCACCGGGAGCTACTCGGCTTCGCTATCGACCAAGCCCTCTTCCTGAGTGATCCGGGCCACCTCCTCGGGGGTGGTTACCCCACGCAGAATCTTGAGTTTGCCATCATCCAACAGCGTGCGCATTCCCGAAGCCACCGCGGCTTTGCGCAGCAGGTTGGCAGGGGAACGGTTGAAGGCCAACTCGCGCAGCTCCGTATTCATCTGGAGCATTTCGAAGATGCCCTGACGCCCGCGGTATCCCGTGTTGCTGCACCGAGCGCACCCGGCCCCCTTCTGAATCTTGTGGTCGCCGATCACCTCGTCGCTCAGGCCCAACAACCGCAAGACGAACCGGTCCGGTGCGGGGTCCTCAGTTCTGCAGTCGGGACAGATCAGGCGGATCAGCCGTTGGGCCATGATGGCTTGGATCGAGCTGGCTACCAGGAACGGTTTGATGCCCATGTCGATTAGCCGGGTGATGGCGGATGGGGCATCGTTGGTGTGCAGGGTGCTGAAGACCAGGTGGCCGGTTAGCGCCGCCTGGATGGCTACGTCTCCGACCTCACGGTCGCGAATCTCACCCACCAGAATGATGTTGGGGGCCTGGCGAAGCATGGCCCGCAGGATTTTGGAGAAACTCAGCCCAATCTCCTCGCGCACCTGACATTGATTCATGCCCGTGAAGTTGTACTCCACCGGGTCTTCCGCGGTAATGATCTTCTTGTCCGGACGGTTCAATTCCTGGAGGGCGGCGTAGAGCGTGGTGGTTTTCCCCGAACCGGTAGGTCCGGTAACCAGGAAGATACCGTTGGGCCGGCGGATGATCCTCTGAAACTGCTCGTAGTTCTCACTCTCGAATCCCAAGGCCTCGATGCCCACGTTGGCGGACTCCGGGCGCAGGATACGCAGGACAATGCTCTCGCCGTGGTAGGCCGGGCAGGAGCTCACCCGGAAGTCGATCGGCTCGCCGCCGATCTTCATCTTGATCCGACCGTCCTGCGGCAGGCGCCGCTCGGCAATATCCACGCCGGCCATGATCTTCATACGAGTGGTGACCGCCGCCTGCATGTTCTTGGGTACGTCGTCGCGAACCAGGCAAACGCCGTCGATGCGGTAGCGCACCCGGACGCGATCACTCATCGGTTCGATGTGGATATCACTCGCCCGAGACCGCACCGCTTCGCCGATCATCAGGTTGATCAGCCGGATGATGGGGGCATCGCTGTCCTCATCGCCAGTACCGGACTTCACTTCGATGTCTTCGGGCAGGTCCGCTCCGGCGTTGTCGATGCTCTTCATGGTCTGGGAGAGTTCGTCGCCGGTGGTGTCGACGAAACGGTTGATGTAGTCCTTCACCTTGGTCGCGGGAGCCAGCACGGGCTGAATCTCCGTAGCCAAGCGGAAGCGGAGCAGGTCCAAAGTCTCCAGATCCAGCGGGTCGGTGATGACCACCTTAAGCCGATTCCCGACCTTCTCGACGGGCAGCACCATGTGACGCTTGATAAGGTCCGCGGGGATCAGATCCAGGCTGGCGTGGGGGATGATGTTCTTGTCCAGATCGATGTACTCGAGTCCGAACTGGGTGGCGAGGGCTTTGGTGACATCCTCTTCGTTGCACAGATCGAGCTCGGTGAGGGCTTCGCCGATCCTCCGACCGTGCTCGGAAGCGTATTCGAGAGCCTCGGGCAGCGCATCCTGCTTGACGATCCCCCAGCCCGCGAGGATTTCACCGATCTTCTGCCGTCGTCGTGCCATTCTGCCTCACCCTGCTCCACGATCGGCACCGCATCGTGAGACCCACTCCCGACGATGATCCGGCGATACAAACAGCCTGCGGCGATGCCGTCCACCGCGCGCGGAATGCCTTACGCCGGCCAATCTTACTGCCCCCGAGCGGGACGATCAAGGCGACCCCTCAGCACGGACCACGCCCCGGGAGGCGAGTTTCGATTGACAGTCTCCAGGCGCAACCTATAGTGACGCGCGTAGAAACATTGCAGACACACATCGCTTTGCGGAGAGCGCAAGATGGCTAAGACCACCAAGTGGGTCTACTCCTGGGGCAAGGGGAAGGCCGAAGGAAAAGGGACTCAGAAGCCGCTGTTGGGGGGGAAGGGCGCCGGTTTGGCGGAGATGACGACCATCGGGCTTCCGGTGCCCGCGGGCTTCACCCTCACTACGGAATGCTGTGCACAATACCTGCAGAACGGGAAACGCTGGCCCGACGGGCTGGAAACGCAGGTACAAGCCAGCCTCAAGAAGCTCGAGAGCAACTGCAAGAAGAAACTCGGCGACGCGAATAACCCGCTCCTCGTGTCGGTGCGCTCGGGGGCTGCGGTGTCGATGCCCGGGATGATGGAGACTATCCTGAACCTGGGCCTGACCGATGCGTCCGTGGAGGGTCTGGGTCGTCAGTCGGGCAACCGCCGCTTCGCTCTGGATGCGTACCGCCGGTTGATCATGATGTACGGCTCGACGGCGATGGGCATCGAGCGAAGCCGTTTTGACGATGCCCTTGAGCAGCTCAAGAACCACCAGACCCGCTTTCGACTGGGGCGCATGCCCCAAGAGAAGATCCTGGACACCGAAATCAACGAGCACGAGCTGGACCAGCTGATCAACCGCTTCAAGGACCTGTACCACAGCGAGGTGGGCAGCGGTTTCCCGCAGGATCCCTACGAGCAGCTCTGCGGGGCGATCAACGCGGTGTTCGACAGTTGGATGGCGGAGAAGGCGACGACCTATCGCAAAGTCGAGAACATCACCGGGCTGACGGGCACCGGGGTCAACGTGCAGCAGATGGTCTTCGGCAACATGGGCGATGACAGCGGTACCGGGGTCTGCTTCACCCGCGACCCTTCCACGGGAGAGAACGTCTTCTACGGAGACCTGCTCATCAACGCCCAGGGCGAGGACGTCGTCGCCGGCGTGCGTACCCCGATCAAGCTCGCGGAACTGGGCTCGACCATGCCCGACGTGTACGCCCAGCTCGAGGCGGTCCGCGCCATTCTCGAGCTGCACTACCGCGACCTGCAGGATCTGGAGTTCACCTTCGAACGCGGAACGCTCTACATGCTGCAATGTCGCGCCGGAAAGCGCTCACCCGGGGCAACGTTCAAAATCGCCGTGGACCAAGCCACGCTCCCGCTGCTCTCGGAGCAGGCGGCCCGCGCGCTGGCCAAGAAGCGTTATCTGCCCAAGCACTACGCCGCCCTGGCGGTCAAGCCGATCATCTCCAAGTCGGAGGCGGTGGCCCGGATTGTACCCGAGGACATCGAGCGACTTTTCTACCCGATTATCGATCCGGCGGTGAGTCCCGCGGAGCTCAACGATCGGAAGTTGGGCGAGGGAATCAACGCGGTGCCCGGAGCGGCGTGCGGGAAGGTCGCGTTCACCGCGGCAGATGCTGAAGCCCGGGCGGCTGATGGACAAAACGTCATTCTGGTGCGCAAGGAGACCTCCCCCGAAGATGTGGGGGGAATGCACGCTTCGGTCGGGATCCTCACGGCGACGGGAGGGAAAACGTCCCACGCCGCGGTGGTGGCCCGAGGCTGGGGCAAATGCTGTATTGTGGGGTGCGAAGCCCTCTCGGTGGACGAAGCCAACCGCACGCTCACGCTGGGGCAGTCCACGATTCACGACGGCGAGACCCTTACGCTGGACGGTACCAGTGGGCGGATCTACCAGGGCGAGTGTGCTCTGGTGCGGCCCGAAGCTCCGGCGGAGTTCAACGTGCTCATGGGCTGGTGTGACGAGTTGCGGCGCATGAGAGTGCGCACCAACGCCGACACCCCGGCGGACTCCGCCCGGGCGGTGCAACTCGGCGCCGAGGGTATCGGCCTGTGCCGCACCGAGCACATGTTCTTCGAGACCGAAGCCCGTCGGCTGGCGATGCAGGAGATGATCGTCGCGGAAACGGAACAGGCCCGCGTGTCCGCCCTGGACAAGCTGCTCCCCTTCCAGCGCGACGACTTCAAGGGCATCTTTGAGGCTATGGACGGTAAGCCGGTGACCATCCGCCTGGTCGACCCGCCGTTGCACGAGTTCCTGCCTCACAGCCAGGAGGACATGCAGCGCTTGGCGGAACATGCCCACATCGACGTTGCTTCCATCCGCAGACGGGCGGAGCAGTTGCACGAGTCCAACCCCATGCTGGGCCATCGCGGGTGTCGCCTGTGCATCACCTACCCGGAAATCCTGGACATGCAGGTGCGGGCGATCATCGAAGCCGCGATCAACTGCCAGCAACGCGGTGTCACCGTGCTTCCCGAGATCATGATCCCCTTGGCCATCGATGCCACCGAACTGCGCATCCTGTCCAACCGGACCCGCGCCGTCGCCGATGCGATCCTGGCAGAAGCCGGCGAAAGCCTTAACTACCTCGTCGGTACGATGATCGAAACCCCGCGGGCGGCCCTGCTCGGAGACCGCATCGCCGAAGTCGCGGACTTTTTCAGCTTCGGCACGAACGACCTCACCCAGATGGCCATGGGGTTGTCCCGCGACGACGCCGGCAAGTTCCTTCCGGACTATGTCGATGCAGAAAAATCCGGCATATTCGCCGAAGACCCCTTCCAGTCCCTGGACCAGGACGGGGTGGGCTTGTTGATCAAGTGGGGGATCGAACGCGGCCGGGACACCGAGCGCAATCTCAAAATCGGCATCTGCGGTGAGCACGGGGGAGAACTGCACTCGGTCAAGTTCTGCCACCGGGTGGGCATGGACTACGTCTCCTGTAGCCCCCTCCGCGTGCCCATCGCCCGACTCGCCGCCGCGCAGGCCACCATCGAGGAGAAGGAAGCCCGACGCACCCGGCCCGCCGCCAAGACCGTAGCTCGCAAGAAACCGGCACGAGCCGGCTCGCCGGCACGGAAGAAGACCACCAAGAAGAAGACAGCCAAGACGACCGTGAGTAGGACAAAGGTGAGTAAGAAGAAGGTCGCCAAGAAGAAAGCAACCAAGAAGGCCGTTGGTAAGAAGAAGGTGAGCAAGAAGAAAGTCGCCAAGAAGAAGACCACCAAGAAGGCGAAGAAGAAGGCACCCGT
>JAAEQG010000578.1 GCA_024231775.1 bacterium | reverse complement strand
GACGACTTCACCCTTGCGTCCTCCGACCGGCTCAACTACGTCTACCCGGACATCGAGGGCAACATTTTCGGGTTTCGTGTCGCCTCCGACGTCCCTGAACCGTGCAGTCTAGTGTTGCTTTCGCTTGGCGGATTGATGTTGTTGAAGAGAAGACGTTGATAGGCACCCTTTTCCCTTTGGCTCTTTTTCCCTTTTCCTCTTCGCCGCGAAGCGGCGCGATTTTGAAAATTCGCTTTTCCACATTGCGCAGGTCGTTAGGGAACCGATGCGACGCGAGGTTGAAACCGGTCTATCGGGCGACGTACCGATCGTCCTGTCGCAGTGGTACGACACGGCCAAATGGATTCTGGAGAAGATCGACAAGTTCCCCAAGAACCAACGGTTTATCTTTGGAACGCGCCTGGCGGATCGCTCTCGTTCCACGGCCAACACTCTCCAAGCATTGCAGACGGCTGACCTCTTACGAATCGGCAAACTGAAACCAGAAGCGCGGGTGCCCCACCCTTTGTTCAGCAAAGGGTGGGGGCTCAAACCAGGTCCAGACCGACCACGCCGATCAACGAGCCGCGGACTTCAGTCCGCGCGGCCATCCGAACGCGAGCACCAAGCTGATCGGGAATCGGTCAATCGGCACAATTGAACCGGATCTGTCATTATGCGCATTCTGGTCAGTTCTCGCGCTTACCCCAGCCCGTTCGACAGAGGTCCGCAACCGGTGTTGCGTGGTAGGGTTAATACACATCATGTTTCAACCTCGTGATCCACTTAGTCTGGTGGGTGGCATGGGTAAGCTCTGCTTACCCGTGTAGCGCGCCGGGTGCCATGCTCTGCCCGAAGGGTGAGCATGAGATCGCGCGGCGTCCGCCGACTCCCCGCCCCAACTGGGTGCCCCATCGCTTCAGCGGTGGGGGACCGCAACCCCTTATCCTCAGCCGCGGAGCGGCGAAACTAAGGTAGCCAGGGGCGTAAGCCCCTGGTACCCGGGGCACCCTTGAAGCGCAAGCCCTGGAAGGGCGACACTAACTTAACTAAGTGAGCCACGCATTATCCCAGAGCCTGTACAAACGCCGGGTGCCATGCTCAGCCCGAAGGGTGAGCATGAGATTGCGCGGCGTCCGCCGACTCCCCGGCCCCCGCGCGGGTGTGGCACCGGTCTCCAACCGGTGTTTGACCGGTTCTGAGACAGGTCCGGAGCAGATGTGGAGATGGGCAGACTTTGGCGGTTGTGTGTCCCCAAAGTGCCATACGGTGGCACTCTGAATCGTGGCAAACTGGGTAGAGGAGTCCGATTGTAACGACCCAAAGTGTCAAGGCATGACACTTCCGCCGACCCCACTCATTCTCCCATGATCGATCGGCGTGAGGTTGTTACAGATCGCGCGCCATGTACTCCCTATGAACAAGGTCCATGGTGCCGGAGGCTGGCCTATTCGCCGACGGTGTCCAGTTGCACCAGCTCATGGTCTTGGGCACGGCGGGCCGTGTCTTCCTGCCCCGCCAGATCGCTGTGGCAGGCGTTCTTGCGCTTGCGCTGAGCCAACAGCTCCACCTGCGCCGCGGTAAGCCCCGGGGTGTTTTTGGTCGGCTGCTTGGGTTGGAAGTCGGGATGTTTGCCGCTGGTGAATTGTTGAATCTCCTTACTGATGCGCACGCTGCACCAGTCGTGCCCGCACATGGCGCAGTAGTCGGAGTCCGTCTCCAGATCCTCATCGTGGATAGCCCGGGCGGTCTCGGTGTCGAACGCCAGCTCGAGGTGTTTCTCCCAGTTCAGCGCCGCTCGGGCTCGAGAGAGATCGTCGTCCCAGTCGCGGGCTCCGGGCAACCCGCGGGCAATATCCGCGGCGTGCGCGGCGATCTTGTACGCTACGCATCCTTCCTTCACGTCGTCCAAGCGCGGCAGGCCCAGGTGTTCCTTGGGCGTCACATAGCAGAGGAACGCCGCCCCGTGGTAGGCCGCCGCCGTGGCTCCGATCGCTGAGGTGATGTGGTCGTATCCGGGGAACACATCGGTCACCAGCGGCCCGAGCACGTAGAAGGGAGCTCCGTCGCAGATTTCCGCCTCCAGCTTCATGTTGCGCTCGATGTCGTTGAAGGGTACGTGGCCCGGCCCTTCGACCATGACTTGGACTCCGGCTTCCCGCGCCCGGTGGGTCAGCTCGCCCAGCGTGCGCAGCTCGGCGATCTGAGCCTCATCGGTGGCGTCCGCCAGGCAGCCCGGGCGTAGCCCGTCACCCAGTGAGTAGCTCACGTCGTACTCGCGCATGATCGCGCTGATCTCGTCGAACACTTCGTACATGGGGTTCTGCTTGCCGTGGTGGATCATCCACTTAGCCAGCAGGGCGCCGCCCCGGGAGACGATCCCCGCCAGGCGTTTTTCGATCAGCGGGAGATGCTCGCGCAGGACGCCCGCGTGGATGGTGAAGAAGTCCACGCCCTGGCGGGCCTGTCGCTCCACGGTCTTGAGGATGTCGTCATAACTGAGCTCCTCGATGCTCCGCCCGATGATCATCTCATAGATTGGCACCGTGCCGATCGGTACGGTGGAGTGCTGCACGAGGTATGTTCGGCAGGCGTTCAGGTCACCCCCGGTGGACAGGTCCATCACCGCGTCGGCTCCGTAGCGGACGGCGTGCTCGAGCTTGGCCAGCTCTTCCTCCCGGCTCGAGCGCACCGGCGAAGCGCCGATATTGGCGTTGATCTTGGTGGAGATAGCCCGTCCGATCCCGACCGGGTCAAGCGCCCCCTCCGGGGCGAGATGGTGGCGATTGGCGGGGATGACCAGATGGCCGCGAGCCACCTGGTCGCGGATAAACCGGGCGGTCACGTTCTCGCGCTCGGCGACGCGCTTCATCTCGGCTGTAATCGACCCCTGGCGAGCTGCTTCGAGTTGGGTCATGAACATTCTCCCGGTCGGTCCGGATCAATCCGATCCTGCGGGGTGCGAACGGCAGCGATGGGAAGCGAACTGATCGAGCGGGCTCGAGTCGCTTCCCTACGCAGGTCCTCCGCCGATCCCGAGGGGGGGGGAGACCGACCCTGGTCAGGTTCCAAGGCTGTGCTCTCAGCCCGTCCGATAACGGGCACACCTAGCGACGCCTGGTTTGTATGTACTGCGGCTGGAGGTGTCAACCTGGGGTGTCAGAATCGTCCGAAAACCCTAACTCAGCGGGGAAAATCCTCCGATGACAGCTCTATCGAGAGGGAGAGTCGTCTCGCGGTTGCCAGCCTGCGGGTACAGCGGTGCGCGGGATCTGTTCAACCGGTGCGGTTTCGCGCGTTCGCCGGCGAAGTCGGTTCCTTGTCCAGGGAGAGTCCAGCATGAACGCAAGTGTATTGGAAGCGATCAAGAAATCAGCGGCGGTTCCGTCCATGCCCCAGGTCATCACCCGCTTCCTGGAGGTGATCCAGGATCCGGGTTTTGACTACGACAACATCGTCAAGATCCTCTCGGCGGACCCGGGGATGGTCAGCGAGGTGCTGCGCCTGGCGAATTCAGCCTTGTTCGGGGTGACTCGCAAGGTGACCAATCTCAAGCAGGCCCTCACCCTGCTGGGGCCCAAGCGGACTCGCTCTCTGGTGCTGGGCCGCTACCTGGTGGATGGTTTCGGGGGCAATATTGGCGGCGGGATCGACACCAGCTACTTCTGGCGCCGATCGCTGGCGGCGGCTGTGCTGGGAGCCCGTATCGCGGACTCTGCGCTGCCCAAACTGCGTGAAGAGGTGTTCATCAGCGCGCTGCTGGCGGACATCGGAGTGCCCATTCTCGCCCAGGCTGTTCCCGAGCGATACCATGGAATCGCGTCGTGCTACGCTCCGTACGGTCGGTACTTCTCGCCTGACGAGGAGCGAGAGGCGGTCGATGTGACTCACGCCGAGGTCTCGGCGATGGTGCTCTCCTACTGGGGCGTGCCGGACATGATCTGCAAGGCGGTCAATCTGCAGCACAGTGTCGCGTTCGGGACGGAGGATGACGCGACGAAGGTCGCCCGGGTGCTGAGTGGTTCCGACCGGATCGCCAAGCTGTTGTGCGAGATCCCCGACGTGAGCGGGACCGGACAGATCTGTGCGGAGGCGGCGGAGTTCATGAATGTGGACCTGGCGGTGATCAGTCGTCTGCTCGGTGAGATCGAGGCGGACATCGAGGAGCTGGCGAGCATTCTGCACATCGACGTGATCCCGAGTACGGTGTACGACATGATCGCCAAGTCCGTGCAGGAGAAGCTGGCGGCGCCCGCGAGTTAGCGGCGTAAGTAGGACTGTCATTTGGGGCGCATCATCTGGTGCGTCCCTTTTTTTGCGCGCGGATCGGAAACCTGGAGTGCTATGGCGCGGTACTTCTGGGCATCCTATTGGGCGATGAGCCTCTGTGCGTCTAAAAAAAAAGCAAGTTGTTTTCGGGACGTCTTCTCGAAGCTGTCCGGTAATCGGTTGGTTCTGGCACACCCTTCATGCACGGTTCGGATCGATGCTTGGAAGCCCGTCCGCATATGGGGTCCGAGTGTCGGCGCGCTGCCCAGGGAGCGTCCGAAACACTTAAAGCGGGCTTATCGGCAAGTCGATTTCTGGCGTGCGGAAGCAACGGCTCCGATCCTCATCAGGAATGGATACCGAGCCGGCGATTCGGGCTACCCGCCCGGTCGCCCCGCGCAAGAGGCCCCCACGGGAAGGTAGGCCGCACCGAAGGAGGCGCGGCACCGAGAAAAAGCGGGGGTCCAAGACGCGGCCGGAGGCACGACGACCATGACCAGGATCAACACCAACGTTCAGTCCCTGATCGCCCGACGCGTATTGGGTACGCAGACGCAATCACTCAATCAGGCGTTGAACCGATTGAGCACGGGTCTGCGAATCAACTCCGGGCGCGATGATCCGGCAGGACTGATCGCCTCCGAAGGGCTGCGCAGCACCCAGGTGAGCATCAGTGCGGCGGTCGAGAATGCCCGCCGTGCGGATGGGGTGGTGAGCGTTGTCGAGGGGTCGCTGCAGGAGATCAGCTCTCTGTTGCTGGAGATGGAGGACCTGGTAGACCGCTCCGCCAACGAAGGCGGTCTGAGCACCGACGAGGTCAACGCGAACCAGTTGCAGATCGACACGATCCTCGAGTCGATCGATCGTATTGCAGACACGTCCTCCTTTGGGGACATCAAGCTGCTCGACGGGAGCTTTGCGTTTACCACCTCGGGGGTCAACGTGAGTCATCTGGACGACGTCAAGATTCATGCGGCGAAAGTTCCGGACGGCAGCTACCGCGATGTCACCGTGGAGGTGCAGGCCTCCTCGACCCAGGCCCGGCTGGTGTACACCGGCGGGGCGTTGGCGTCGAACACGTCGTTCCAGATTCAGGGCAACACCGGAAGCGAGCGGTTCAGCTTCGTGCAGGGGACGGCAGCATCAGCGATTGCCTATGCGATCAACAGCACCACCGAACTGACCGGCGTGACCGCCAGCGCCGTTGCTGCCGGCACGAACCTCACGTTCCAGAGTGAGGGTTTCGGAACGGACTCGTTCGTCTCGGTCACGCTCCTGGATGGGACATTTGGGCTGACCGCCGACAGCGCCGCCGGGGCTACGGCGACTCGGGACACCGGGGCCAACGGAACCGTAATCGTCAACGGGTCGCAGGCGACCGTCGATGGCCTGAGTGTGAACGTGAACGCCGGTTCGCTGAATATGACCCTGGAGCTGGATTCCAACATGGCCCAGTCGGCAACCACGTCCTCGTTTCAGGTTACCGGGGGAGGGGCGATATTCGCCATCTCTCCGCAGGTCGGCTTGGCGGGCCTGGCGACTCTGGGTATCGATTCGTTCAGTACGGCCTCTCTGGGCAAGCAGACCATCAGTAGCGTCGCCCACTTCTTGAGTTCGCTGGCCAGTGGCCAGACCAACGACATGAACAGCAAGAACTTCGCGACCGCACAGCGGGTGGTACGCGAGTCCATCGACGAAGTCAGCACGTTTCGTGGACGATTGGGGGCGTTTCAGAAGAACACCCTGGACACCACAGTGAACTCACTCCTGGTTACGATGGAGAACCTCACTGCCGCGGAGAGCGCTATCCGTGACGCAGACTTCGCGGTGGAGACCAGCAACCTGACCAGGGCACAGATCCTGGTGAACTCGTCACTGCTGACGTTACAGGCTGCGAATCAGCAGCCGGCTAATGTGTTGCAGTTGCTGGGGTAGGTTCTGCCTGACAACCCGGGTCTTGTGGAGGCCTGCGTCCGCAGGCCGACGACCGGCGGGGACGCCGGCCGGTACAGACTCGCTATCGCAAAACTGCATGCACCTTTCTGGAAATGGCAGTAGGCTGTCAGACCAGGCAGATCGAGCCTGCCGATTCGAACTCATCGGTTTGCGTTTCGCTCCCCTACCATTCCCACGCTCCCTTCCAGTGAAGACCGCTCTCCTCGACGCCCATACCGCCTTCCGAACCTCGCGTGCCCAACGGTCTATCCCCGGGAGGTGTCGCTGCTCCTTGCGGCGGGGTGTCTGGGCGTACGGTGCCCGGGAACCGTCTCTGGTTGGGGCGTGTCCGCGGCGGTCCGGCCCTGTAGCTGGGGTGCGGGAGTGGTATGCGCGGCCTGATGGCGGGTTTGGCGAGTCCCATAACCAGGAAAGGCGCTTCGTCGTCCGGTTTTAGCTAAACCGGTTA
The DNA here is from genome assembly GCA_024231775.1 of bacterium. GTDB lineage: Bacteria > Planctomycetota > Phycisphaerae > UBA1845 > UBA1845 > JAAEQG01. The sequence goes on along the minus strand of JAAEQG010000578.1, from coordinate 13,562 downwards.
TGGGAGTGCTCCGAAAGCCCGTATAGGAACCTGCAAAGTCGGAAGTCGGACCCTGCCGCGAGTGTCGGGTGATACGATTTTGACCTAGCTGGGGACTCCTGCCGGGAGACGATGGCGCCGCACCATCGGTATTCCGGTGATCGCACACGGCTGTGCGATCCGCAGTGGCTTCGATGATGCCACTGAACCTGTCAGGGAGGATGTTATGACTCGTATTAACACCAACATTCCCTCGATCATTGCCCAAGGCCGAATGCGCAACAACCTGAATGATCTCAACACGCGCTTGGAGCGTTTGAGCACCGGTCTGCGCATCAACCGGGGTGCGGATGATCCGGCCGGCCTGATCGCGTCGGAGACTCTGCGCTCCGAGATGTCGAGCCTCCGGCAAGCGATCGCCAACTCCGATCGGGCGGTGAACATGCTCTCCACGGCAGAGGGATCGCTGAACGAAGTTTCCTCCCTGCTCCTGGAAATCAAGGGGCTGGTGGTGGACATGGCCAACGCCGGCGCCTTGGGCCCGGAGGAGGTTGCGGCGGATCAGCTCGAGATCGACTCGATCCTCTCCAGCATCGATCGGATTGCCAACACCACGCAGTTCGCGGGCAAGAAGCTGCTCAACGGGACTCTCGACTACGCAATGTCGAACGTGAACACGAGTCACGTGGCGTCGGTGCAGGTGTACGGGGCGCGCATTCCCGAGGGGGCGTCCAAGAATATTACCGTGCAGATGACCGCGTCAGCGGAGACGGCTCTGCGTACCTTCGACAACGCCTCGAAGGTTACCAGTGCGGCAACTGTCGAAATCGCGGGGATGCGCGGTACTGAGATTCTGTCGTTCACGTCCGGAACGACATTCAGCGAAATCGTGACCGCGGTGAATGATAACACCGGCGTAACCGGAGTCTCCGCGAGCTTGAGCGGGACGGCGTTGCGGATGGACAGCGTGGACTTTGGCAGTGATGCGTTTGTCAGCGTGAAGTCTATCAGCGGGAACTTCGTGTGGGGCACGTCAGCAGTGACCACGGGCATCACCAGCACCGACACCGGCGTGGACGCGGGGGTGCTGGTCAACGGGCAGGTGGCCAGCACGAATGGTCTTCGGGTGGACATTCGTACGGCGGCCCTGGACAGTCGCTTCTATTTGGACTCCTCGTTCGCCCAGTCGTCCACCTCCACCGCGTTCCAGGTGACCGGCGGGGGCTCTCTGTTTCAGATCAGTCCGGAGGTGAGCCCGCTGGGCCAGATCAATGTCGGGCTTGCCTCCGTTTCGACCGCCAATCTCGGGAACACGATCACAGGCTACCTAAACTCCATCAAGAGCGGCGGTACGAACGCGGTCAACCAGAACAACTTCATCGCCGCCGAGGACATCGTCAACGAGTCCATCAACCAGGTCGCCGTCTTCCGGGGACGCCTGGGCAGTCTGCAGAAGAACCAGATCCAGACGAACATCAACAGCCAGCAGGTAGCCCTGGAGAACGTAACCGCTTCGGAATCGATAATCCGTGATGCGGACATGGCCGTTGAGGTGTCCGCCCTGACCCGGGCGCAAATCCTGGTCCAGGCGACGCAGCAGACCCTCGGACTGGCCAATCAGCAGCCGCAGATTGCGCTGCAGTTACTCGGGTAGGGCGGGGACGCGCCACTCCCCTGAGTCCGGGTTGAACCCTGGGCGAAGTGCTGAGGCGGATGGAGGGCGCCGTGCTCCCGCGCGGTAGTGACCTGCAGCCTGTCTCCAGCCGCCCAGTGCACAGACACATCTGAAATCGCCGGTACCGAGAACGCCTGCGGAACCGAGCCGCGACCGTGAGGGAGCGGAGATGTCGGAGACCAGCGTTTCCGCGGGGGGACCGCTTCCTGACGGGCGCTGCTCGGATATCACCGACCGCGGCGGCTGCGCATTTCCTGCCGATCGTACGGCGAATCCCGCCTCCAGGGATCTACTGAGCTAGGTCGATATCGACTGAGGCAAGAAACGAATCACGCCCGGGCCATGCGCGCCCCACGGAGTGGAGACGACTATGAGCGGTATCAGCAGCGGTGTCGGGCTGGTGTCCGGATTACCGACCACTGAGCTGATCGAGAGTCTGTTGCTGCTTGAGCGTCGGCCCATCGACCTGCTCGAGACGCGAGTGGGCAAGGTGCAGACTAGTCGGACGGCTTGGGCGGACCTCGCCGCACGTTTGCTGTCCGTCAAGTCCGTGGTGTCTCGCTTCAGCGAAACCAGCTTCTTCAAGCGCTTCGACACCACAAGCTCGGACGAGAACGTGCTCACCGCCGTAGCCAGCGAGAACGCCGTAGCGGGGACCTACGACCTGGTGGTTCGCTCGCTGGTGTCCAACCATCAACTGATCGGGGACGGTTTCTCGGATGCGGATACGACGCCGATCGGGGCGGGCTCCCTGTCGATTGAGGTGGGTGAGGGGAAAGTCAATTCGGCTACGAGCTTGGACGAACTCCGCGGCGGCGACGGTGTACGGCGCGGGAAGATCCGCATCACGGATCGGTCCGGGGCATCCGCTGACGTAAATCTGACCACCGTGGTCACCTTGAGTGACGTGGTTGACGAGATCAACTCGGCTCAGGGCATCAACGTGCGGGCGCGGATCAGCGGGGACGCTCTGGTGGTGGAGGACCTCAACGAGAATGCCACGACCGAAATGTCCATCGTCGATGTGGGCGTGGGGCGCACGGCGGCGGACCTGGGGGTGGCTCAGTCGGTGGCGGACAACCTGATCACCGGAGCGGATCTGGTCTACCTGGCGGATTCGACGGCGCTGGACGCGCTGAACGACGGTAACGGTGTGCGCAACCACGTTGCGGGGGGTGATTTTCGCATCACCCAATCGAACGTGAACTCGTTTGAGGTGTCCCTCGCGGCGGATTTGGCCCGCAATCCAGCAACCTACCTTGCCCAACTGAACAACGGAAACGGGGTTCGCCTGGGTACGATTCGGATCACCGACCGGAGCGGGGCGAGTGCGGAAGTCGATCTGTCCGCCGCCGAGACCGCCCAAGACGTGATGGACGCGATCAACAACTCCGGGGTCGGGGTGAGTGCGACCGTCGGTCGTGACTACTTCCAAGTTTCCGACCAGACCGAAACGGCGGAAGAGGCTGCGGTCAATCTCAAGATCGAAGATGTTTCCGGTCACGCGGCTCGGGATCTGGGAATCGCGGTGGACGAAGATGCGGATAGCTTTACCGGCAGCGAGGTGTTTCGCATTACCACGGTGGGGGACGTTCTTCGGGCGATCAACTATGCGCCGGGCAACCAGGTGGCCGGGCAGCCTCAGGTGGTGGCGGCGATATCGGACGACGGTAACGGAATCGTTTTGCGCGATGAATCCGGCGGGGCCCAACCGCTGAAGATCGAAGCCCTGGAGCTCAACGGCGTGATCTCGGGAGCGGCGGCCGACCTGGGCATCCTGGGGGAGTTCTCCTCGGGGGTCACCGCACAGCGCGACCTGCTCGCCGGGCCGAATACGGTGCTGCTTAATTCGCTTAATGGTGGTGCTGGGGTGACCACTCGGGGGAGCATCCGCATAACGGCCCGGGACGGGGAGACCGCGGACATCGATCTTGGCGACGCCCAGACGTTGCAGGATGTGATCGACCGGATCAACGAGGCAGCCTCAGACGAGTTCAAGGTGTCCGCGGCGGTTAACCGCGTCGGCAACGGGTTGGTGCTCACGGACGCTTCGGGGGGGACTGGCCTGCTGAGCGTAGCTGACCTGGACACGTCCACGATGGCGCAGGATCTGGGACTGGCCGGTTCGGCGGCTGCGACTGGGCTGGACAGTGGAAACCTCCAGTTGCGGTATGTCTCCGAGAACACCCGTCTCGACGAGTTGAACTACGGTGCGGGCGTTCGGACCGGACGCGTGCAGATTGCCGACAGCGCCGGCGTGATCACCAGCATCAACGTTACCGAGAATCAGACTACGCTCCAGGACATCATCAACCTGATTAATGGCGGTCTGGCGGAAGTTACGGCGCGGGTAAACAGCGCCGGAGACGGGTTGGAGGTGGTCGACGAGGCCGGGGGGACCGGCTCGCTGACTATCACGGACCTGGACGGCGGTACAGTGGCTGCGGATCTGCGTATCGCCGGGGAGGCGAGTGATGGGGAAACGAGTCTCAATGGTTCGTACGAGATCTCCATCGACATCGATGCGGACGACACGCTGAACGACGTGGCCCTCAAGATCAACGAGGCGGGTGTTCCCCTGCGTGCGGGGGTACTCAACGACGGTGGGACCAACGGCTACCGGCTTACCCTGGCCTCTCAGGTGGGGGGGCGTGGGGGGGAATTGACCTTCGACACTGGCGACACCGGCTTGGCGATGGAGACGCTGGTGCGGGCTCAGGACGCGGTGGTTCTCTTTGGCGGTGCCGGTGGCGAGAATCCGCTGCTGATCACCAGCTCCACGAACACGCTGACGGACGTGGTGCCCAATGTCTCCATCGACCTGGTGGGCACATCAGAGGAGGCGGTGCAGCTGTCCGTCGCCCAGGACCTGGATGCTGCCCTGGCGGATGTAGACCTGTTTGTCTCCAGCTACAACGCGGTTCTGGAGCGCATCGACGACTACACGGCCTTCGATGCCGAGACGGAGACCCGGGGGCCTCTGCTGGGGGACGGGACGCTACAGCGAATCGAGTCTCGCCTGCGCAGAGCGGCTACGCGTGAGTATCAGAACGTCCCTGCCCAGTTTGACCGTTTGTTCTCCGTTGGGTTGAGTGTGGGTTCCGGCGGTCGGCTGACGCTGGACGAGGACGAGTTTCGCGAGGCCTACGCCAGCGACCCTCATGGGGTGGAACAGCTCTTTTCCACTGCGGAGACGGGGTTGGGGGACTATCTGGACAACATGCTGGATGAGCTCACCCGGAGCGACGATGGTCTGGTGTCCCGGGCCGATAACCTGCTGGCTGATCGGGAGGAGCTCTTGGAGGAGCGCATCGACGCGATGGAGGTTCTCCTGGAGAAGAAGCGAGGACGCCTGGAACGCCAGTTCGCGGCGTTGGAGCAGTCCCTGTCGCTGCTCCAGGGACAGCAGAGCGCCCTGACGTCGCTTTCGGCGATGGCGGAGTCGGAGTAGGCCGAGTCTGGCCTGGGGACGTGGCGGGGTGCGCAGCGGGCGCTGGTGTGGCTGGCCCCTTTTGACATTATGGCTGGTCGCCGTTCGACCGATACTGAGGGCAGGATGAGCGGGACGCCGGCCAAATCATACCTGCGCGATGCGGTGATGACCGCGTCACCTGAGCAACTGCATCTGATGCTCTACGATGGGGCGATCAAGTTCGCCCTCCAAGGCCGGGATGCCCTTGTCGCCAAGGACTACGAGGAGTCCTACACCAAGCTCAGCCGGGCTCAGGCGATCGTCCTGGAGATGCTCAACGGCTTGCGGTCGGAGGTGAATCCGGAGCTATGCGACCGGATGTCGGGGGTATACAACTTCCTCTATCGCAAGTTGGTTGATGCCAGCGTGCAGAAGGCTCCGGTCTGTGTTGATGAAGCGGTGAAGATTCTGCGCTATCAGCGTGAGACGTGGGTGATGTTGATGGAGAAGGTCTCGTCGCTGCGCGGAGGCGATGATGCCGTTCCCCTGCCCGATTCCCCCGTGGGGGAGACTGTCGGCGGTGGACTCTCGGTGGAAGGGTGAGCCACCACAGCATTCCCGCGCGACCCTCTCTGAGGGGACGGGTCGCCCAAGTCTTGACCCAGGTGCTTTTTTGAGGCTAGAGTCACTCTGCTTGAACCAGGAAAGTGCGTCAGCGTACTACCTGATGGAGTGATCTCAGCACAACCTGATGGAGTAGTCTCATGAAGCGGTTTTCCACTGTGATAGTCCTGATCGGCGCCTTGCTCGCGGGCACGGCGACCGCTCAGGAAGCGGATCCGACGGCAACCGTTCGAGAAGCGGAACCGACGGCGACCGCTCCGTCCACCGAACCCGTCGCCGAGGAATCTCCATCCGGCGATGACCTCGCTGCTCAGATCGCCGACATGTCGCCGGAGGAACTCGTTGCGCGAGCGTACGATGAGATCAAGATCGCTGAGGCTGGTGGCGAAGAGGCTCAGGAGGCGTTGGGGCGGACCATGCGTCTGATTACGGCGATTCGCTCGCGGGATTCCCAGAACGACGACGTGGAGTTCTTGTCGGGGCGGGCCAATCTGCTGATGGGCCGCCCTCGTGAGGCCATCGGCTACGTCAGCAGGTACTTGTCGACGTCCACCGGTGAGAATGATTGGGAAGCGTATCAGATACTGGCCGACCTCTACTATCAGGCGCAGTACTTCACGATGGCTCGGGACAAGTTCCAACGTGCCGTGGACCTCAATCCGCGCGAACCGAAGTGCTTCGCAGGTTTGGCCAAGACCGAGCTGGCTCTGGCCCGACCGCACAAGGCGGCGGAGTATGCTCGCCGTGCGGTGGAGCTGGACTCTCCTCTCGACGCTGCGGGGCAGGATCCGGAGTACCATGCCGAGCTGGCCCGGGCGCTTCTGCAGGCCAGAGATGTGGATGAGGCTTCGCGCGCCGCGGAGAAAGCCGTCGAGTTGGCCCGGGAGCAAAGCCGGCGCGACCCCACCGACAGACCTCTGCTTCAGGAACTCGACGGCTACAACCAACTCCTCGAGAATGTTGTCGCTACAACGCTGGTGAACTTTCCGGAGCGCACCGAAGAGTTCGCCCGACTGGTACGGGTGCAGAAGGAGCAGGCTGAGATCAGTTACTTGCTCAGCCTGCACAACGTTCTTGAAGCGGCAGACATCGGTGTGGAGCGAACTGCGCCGGACACTCCCGCAGAACTCGTTATGGAGCAGGCGTTGCTCCTGGTGGCCGTGGGCCGCTCGGATGACGCCGTCGCAGTTCTGGAAGAACTGCTGGAACGTTTGCCCGACCAGAGCGATGCCCAGCGGTTACTCAATCAGTTGAAGACGCCCGGGCCGACGGCCGCGGCATCGCCGTAGGGGGGCGCTCCCACGCGTTCTCTGTTCGGAGAAGCCAAGCGTCTACAGGTGCATGCAAAGACCGGGATCACTCGGGCAGCAAACCCAGTTCCGCTGAAACCGGAGATAGTGCGTCGATGCAGTTGTTGATGTGCTCGGCAAGGTCGATGCCCAACAACTCGGCGCCGGCGTCGATGTCCTCGCGGGACACTGCTGCGGCGAATGCGGGCGTTTTGAGCTTCTTGCGTACACTCTTGGCCCGCATGCCGCTCAACCGATCCGGACGCACCAACGCCACCGCGACGATGAACCCGCAGAGTTCGTCCACCGCGAACAGCACCTTGCGGATCGGACAGTCGCGGGGGTAGTCGTCCAGGTTCCAGGGGGCGTGAGAGAGAATCGCCCCCACGAGGTCCTCGTCAGCGCCGGCGGCGCGGAGAATCTTGGCGCCCTCCTGGGTGTGGGCTGGAGGTTCCGGCCAACGCTCGTAATCGAAGTCGTGCAGCACACCGACCACGCCCCACCGCTCGACATCGCCGCCGAGTTTCTCGGCGTAGAAGCGCATGGCGGCTTCCACGGCAAGGGCGTGTTTGATCAGCGAGAGGTTCTGCGTGTACTCATTGAGCAGCGTCCAGGCGCGAGTTCGGTCCATGGCCTACCTCCTGCGAACGCGGAACATCATGCGTGACACCCGGGCCCGCGCGTTTGACCGGTAGCTGGGGGACACTATCATGCGCAGGTCAACCGGTGGGGGGCGTCAAGGCGGGATTATAGGCGATCCTGGTGAAAGATCGAGGGCGACAGCACTTTGACGCGAGCGAGCTGGGCATCGCCCTCAGCCACTACGAGCTGGGGGTCATCGAGTCCATCACGCCTTTCGAGGGGGGGTCACGGAAGAGTCCCAAGGTCGGTATCGTGTGCGCTCAGGGCAAGTTTGTCCTGAAACGGCGGGACACGGAGCGCGGTAGCTTGCCCCGCATTCGTTTCGCCCACGCGGTGCAGGCCCATCTTTCCGCGGCGGGTTTTCCATTGCCCGCGCTCATTCAGCCCGTAGACAGTTCGGACACGATGCTGATGATCCGCGATCAGGTGTACGAGCTGTTCGAGTTCGTCGCCGGTCATAGCTATCGGGGAACCGAAGCCTCGACGAGCGATGCCGGTACGGTCCTGGGCCGCTTTCACCGTCTTGTCGGTGACTTCACCTACGACGTGAAGATGCCCGCCGGCGACTTCCATGATGCCCTGGCGGTGCGGACGGGGCTGAACGCGATTCCGTCACAACTCTCCGGGCACAAGAGTGTCACCGGGAGGGAGGGTGAACTGCTGGGCGTCGCCCAGGCGCTCTTCGATGCCTACGACCGCGCGGCTGACGAGGTGGATAGTATTGGACTCAGTGGTCTGGGGGAGGGCGTGGTTCATTCCGACTGGCATCCGGGGAACATGATGTTCCGTCGAGAGCGGGTCGTTGCGGTGATTGACTACGATTCCGTGCGCCACGCCAAGTTGGCGCTCGATGTAGCCAATGGCCTGCTCCAGTTCTCCATGTCCCTGGACCCGCGACCGGAGAACTGGCCCGATGCGCTCGATGAGCAGCGCCTGTTGTGGTTTCTGGCGGGGTACGAATCAGAGCGCCCTCTGACCGAAGCGGAGAAGCGCTGCCTGCTTCCGCTGATGATCGAGGCGCTGATCGCCGAATGTGTGGTTCCGATCGCGGCGACCGGTTTCTTTGGGCGGTTGCAGGGGTTCGGGTTCATGAAAATCGTCCGCCGGAGGGTTGGGTGGCTGGAGGAGAACGCCGAGCGGATGACCGAGCAGATCCTGGCGTGCACAGGATCCTCCGGTACGAATCCCGGCTGACGCGCGGAGGGCGCCGGGTGGCATGGGCAAACTTGTTTGCCCGTGCTCGTTGGTCTTCCAAAGACACGGGCAAGCTACTGCTTGCCCATGGCACCCGTCATTGGAGGGTTGACGTAGCACTGGCTTGTTTTGACCGGCTGGAAAGCCGGTCCCACACAGGTGTAAAGACGGTCCCACATAGGTGTTTGGATGGGTTCTGCTGTGCGTAGTCGAGTCACTGGGTATTGCGCGGGCAGTGCGTTGGGCTGGTTAGTCATCGTAGGGACGTTGTGGGCTGGAGGTTCTGGCCCGCCGGGTTCCGAAGAACCGGACCCAAAACCGCGCCTCGTGTTGCCGGATGAATCAGCGTACTCGGCGTCGCCCCAGGACGGTCGCGGTCGGGTGGTGGTCGCGCCGACTACCGTCGCGGTGCGCAGTCCGGTGACGCTGGACTTCGTGTTCACCGTGGATGAACGGGGGATCGCCGAGGGGGGCGGGATCATCTGTCATGTTTCCAGCTTCTGGGGCTGGACCCCGCCGCAAACGCTCAGCCCGGACCACCCCGGTTATGTTACTGCGCGCTGTTCCGATCCACAGGTGAGGTTGGAGACGTCGGCGGATCGGGGTAGTGGGGTGGTGGTCATCCACGCACGCGACCGGGCGCTCAGCGGCGGACAGACTGTGACGTTGGTGTACGGGGACACGTCCAACGGCGCCCATCCGGGGGCTTGCGGGATTTCTGATCGTTACGCGGAGCGCGCGGAGCGGTTCTACTTCAAGGTGGACGGCGACGGCGACGGCTGGTTTGTGGGCCTGAAGGAACAGCCGCGATTCCGTGTGGCCGCCGAGCGCGCGACCCAGGTCATGGTGTTCGGTCCGTCCTGGGCTCGGGTGGGTCAGCCGTTCGAGCTGACCGTGGCAGTGCTGGATCCGGCGTACAATCTGGTCGAGTCATTCACCGGAGACGTGCGGCTGACGGCGGTCGCGGGTGCCCTGGAATGTCCACAGGTCGTTACGTTCGCGGAAGCGCATCGCGGAGCGCAGCGCGTGAAGGTGACGGCGCCGGCGCCGGGCGTGGTCCGCGTGGCTGCGGCTGATCCGAAGGAACACCTTGTCCCCGGAGTGACGAATCCCACCCTGGTCTCCGGTGACGCGGCGCCGAAGTACACGCTGTACTGGGCCGATCTGCAAAGTCACTCGAACGTCAGCGACGGGAGTGGTTCGCCGGAGGATCAATACCGGTACGCGCGGGACGTGGCCCGCCTGGACGCATTTGCCCTGACCGACCACGATCACTGGGGATACCGTCCTCTGGATGAGGATCCGGCTACGTGGAAACGACTGCTCGAGGTCTGCAAAACGCGGAACGAGCCCGGGCAGTTTGTGACCATCCCAGGCTACGAGTGGACCAACTGGACCTACGGCCATCGCCACGTGCTCTTTGAGCGCGAGGAGGAGGCGGTGCTGTTCAGTTGGCCGCGACCGGAGAGCGACCACCCCGAAGAGCTTTGGGCTCTGCTTGCGGGGCGGGCTTGCCTGACGGTGTCGCACCACACCGGGGGAGGTCCGATCCCTACTTGCTGGAAGTACTGGGACGCGCGCTTCGAGCCGGTGGTGGAGATGGCGTCGGTGCATGGAGTTTCCGAGCGGATGGGTCATCCGCGTTCGATCTATTCTCCGGTGGAGTCGGGCATGGTGCAGTCGGCGTTGGCTCGCGGTTACCGCTTGGGTTTGATTGGTGGTGGCGATACGCACGACGGGCACCCCGGTTTGGGTACGCCGGGCATGCGTGCGGGGGTCGCGGGCATCTACGCCAAGGCGTTGACTCGGGAGGCGATCTTCGAGGCTTTGCGGGCTCGCCGGGTCTTCGCTACGACGGGTTGCCGGCCAGTGCTCCGCTTTCACCTGGGCGATGTCGCCATGGGTGGCGTGGTGAAGCTCACTTCTCCGGATGCGGATCGGACCTTCTCGCTCGCGGTCCTCGGAGATGCGCCGATCGCCACGGTAGCCATCATCAAGAACAATGAGGAGATCGCCAGCCTTGCGGCTGATGGACCTACGGTTACCTGGTCCTGGACCGATCCGGAACCCGCACGCGACGGCGACTACTACTACGCCCGGATCCGTCAGCGGGATAACGAATGGGTCTGGTCGAGTCCGATCTTCGTGGAGCTGGCGGGTGAGTAGGAGGCCCAGGGAGGCGTGCTGCGGTGGATAAGCGTCATCCGCGGGCCGGGGCACGTTCATGGGCGGCGTTGCGGGGTTGCGGTTTGGGGATCGTAGTCCTTGGCAGTATGATGGGCTGGGTTGTTTGGATGTCGCAGTGACGAACCGCAGGCAAATAGGGCTGGGTTGGTAGGCGGTGGGCGTATATGGCTGTCTCTAGGCAGGGTTCAGCACGGGTACCCGTGGGGCGAGGCGCGTCCGCTGCGGATCGCAAGCGGAGAGGGCCTTCTCGTGTCGGTGCGTTGTCCGGCGCGGGACGCCCGGAGACGACGCCGGCGGGTGAACGCCTGGATCTCATCGCCCGCATCGCCGGGGCTATCGCACGTGCCCAGCCGCTGGATGCTCTGGCGCAGGAGATGGCTGGGGAGGTGTGCTCCAGTTTCGGAATCGACGCCTGTGTGATCCGTCTGCTGGAAGATGATCGCTTGGTTCTCCTGGCCAGCGCCGGGATGCCGGATGAGGGCATTCAAGCGTACATTCCGACCAACGAGGGGATCGCGGCGGAGATCATCCGCGGTCGCCGACCGATGTGCATCAATGACGTGCGGGTCCATCCCGCGACGGCGATGCTGGCCAGTCGGGAGTCCAACATCTACCACTTCATTTCGTACGCCGGGGCGCCTCTACTCATGGAGGACCAGGTGCTCGGGATCATCGGCCTCTATGCGACGGCGCAGAAGCGCGACTTCACCAGGGTCGAATTGGCCCAACTCCAGATCATCGCCGACAACATCGCGGTGTCCATCACCAACGCACGCCTGTACCGCGAGATCAACGCACAGAAGCTCCGCCTGGAAGAGCAGATCGCCGAACGCACACGTGCCGAGGACGAGCGGCGGAGACTGGAAGCTCAACTCCGCCACGCCCAGAAGATGGAGGCGATCGGACAGTTAGCCGGCGGCGTAGCCCACGATTTCAATAACCTGCTGACGGTTATTCTGGGGAACGTGGGGACCATCCTGCATTCCGCAGAGGAGCGCTCGGAGGCGGTCCTCGGATCCATAGTTGGCCCGCTTAATGAAGTGGAGCGCGCCGCCCGGCGGGGGGCGGCGCTGACCCGACAGTTGCTGACCGTCAGCCGGGGGCAACTTACGGCTCCGCAGGTAATCGATCCGGGATCGCTGATACAGGGAATGGGAGACATGCTGCGCCGTCCGGTGGGCGAACACAACCGGATTGATATACGCTGTGACGCGGATATCGATCACATCCTGGCTGACCCGGGGGAGATCGAGCAGGCGATCCTCAACCTGGTGCTCAATGCCCGGGACGCGATGCCGGGGGGAGGGCGGATCAGCATAGAGGCGGCCAACGTGGTGCTCGATGAGCAGCACGTGCGCGATTGCGTAGAGGCTCGGGTTGGCCCGCACGTGATGGTGGCGGTAAGCGATTCCGGCGAGGGGATGTCCGAGCAGGTGCTCAGCCACATCTTCGAGCTATTCTACACCACCAAGCCGGTAGGCCGCGGGACTGGGCTGGGACTGTCCATCGTGTATGCCACGGTCAAACGGTGCGGCGGTCACGTGGTCGTCCGCAGCAAACCCGACGTCGGAACCACCGTCCGGTTGTACTTCCCCTCCAACGCGGGGAAGGCAGCGGCCTCCGCTCGGCCGGTGGAGTCGCTCTGGACCCGTGGGGAGGAGACGATCCTGGTCTGCGAAGACCAGGAGATGGTGCGGCGGCTGACCTGCGGGTTGCTTAGGGATGCGGGGTATACGGTGGTCGAGGCCGGGGACGCTCAGCAGGCCCTGGAGATGGCTCGGGGGTACGCCGGTCAGGTGGACGCGCTGGTGACCGATGTCATCATGCCGGAGGTCAACGGGCGGGAATTGGCTACGGAACTGAAACGCCAGCGCCCCGACCTGCGGGTGATGTTCATGTCCGGCTACACTTCAGATGTTCTGGACGCGGAGCGAGTATCGACGAGCGGCGCGGCTTTCCTGCAGAAACCCTTCCGTCCGCATGAGCTGCTGCACAAAGTCCGCGAGCTGTTGGACCGCAGCCAAACGGCAGCGGGTGGTCTCGCCCCCCGGGCGCGCCGCGAGTAGCTGATCCTCTGACAGTAGCGCTGCCTCACCGTATTGTTGAACGACTTGCTTGGCACTGACGCACAGCCGTCGGTCGCGGACACGGTTTCCTGGCGGGATCGGATTCCGGGTAGGCACGAAGCTTGAACCGGGCTAGAGTCTGGGCGAGCATCTGGCGGTTTCACTGCGGAGGTGAGCTGGTGTGCCGGCGCGCACATGGGCAGGCCCCGCCGCGAAGCTGGTGTTCGAGCATTCTACTCGAGGCGCGGAGATGTCGGCGCGATGACCCCGGAACAAAAAGCACAGTTGCGTGAATTGCCCTCGGTGGACGATCTGCTCAGTGATCCGGAGGTGGCTGAGTGGGTGCAGTCCTCGTCCCGTGTGCTGGTGGTGGAAGCGCTGCGCGACGGGTTGGCTGAGGTCCGTGAGCAGATCCTGGACGACGAGACCGGCGGGGCGGAAGGCCGTGCCGCGGTGCTGGAGGTTGCCGAGGACCTGTTGGCCCGAAGGACGCT
>JAAEQG010000577.1 GCA_024231775.1 bacterium | reverse complement strand
GGCACTACGGAAGTGAGGGGTGGTGCTCCCGCGGACCTCGACGGGTGCCAGGGATGGGCTGATGTGGTCCCGGGTGAGGGAGACGTGTAGGGCGGAAGGCGGGGGGGCGGCGGACGCACGCCGCGGGGCGGCGGGGATCGCTCTGCTGGGGCAGGTGGCTTCGGATGGGGTCCGGAGTGGGGGGAATCGTTCGGTCAGCCGCTGGTGGCGTTGGGGGAAGTCCCGGCTGCGGCGTACGCCGGCCGGGCCGGAGGCGGGATCGGGCCGAGGTGGGGAGGACAACTGGACGTTCGACGGGGAGCTGCGGGCGGAGAGCGGTCGTTCCACGGAGTTGAATGGGGGCGGGATTGCCCTCCAATCGATGGTCTCGGCGTACCAGCAGTTCGATAGCTGGCTGGAAGTGCACCGCTACAGCGACGATCCGTGGGCAGACTTCGAGGAGTATGTGCGCAGCGTGCTCTTCCAATGGGTCGGGGGGACGCGGGTGCGGGCTTATCGAGTGCTGAGCAAGGGGGATGAGTTGATCCCCCTTCGCGAGATGGAGTTGGGTCCGGAGGTATCCGGCAAGGCGATGCTGTCAGCGCGACGGGGGGTCGAGGGCTACGTGGCGACGACGGGCCGTTCATTCGTGGCGGGCGATCCCACGCATGGAATGCTGGTGGAGCGGTTGAGTTCTGCGCATAGCGATTCGGGGGCGGGAAGTGAGCCAGGGCCGGGAGGTCCGGTGTGGTGCTTCGCCATAGTGCGTGCGTCTCACAAGGTGGGCGTGGTGGCGGTGCATGACTTCGCGGCCGGTAGTGGTGGCGGGATCAAAGGTGCTGCGGCTTCGACGCCGCACCGCTTTTCGCCGAGTCAACTTCGTCTGGTGGAACTGGTTGTCGGACAGTTCTGGAATACGCTGACCGAAGTGTGTCGCAGCCGCACCGCGGTGACCACTGATCCGAGTAGCGGGGGGCTGACGCGCAAGGCGTTCTTTGAGGTCGGGCGGGAGGTGCTGGCGGATGCGCATCGCAAAGGTGAGCCGGTGGTGGTGGCGGTCATCGGGATGGAAGGCTTGCGTCGTCTGGACGACATGGGCCACTGGGAGACGACGGATGATCTGCGGTCCACGGTGAGCCGGGTGCTCAGGGAGCGGATGCGGGCAGAGGACCGCCTGGGTCGCTTTGACGATTCGCGCTTTGTGCTGCTGTTGCGCCGGGTGGATACGGAGCTGGGTACGCTCATTGTGAAGGAGCTGATGGGGCGCATGGAATGCGTACTGGCGGCCCGTCAGGACTGCGGGCAGGGCGCCGAACTGCGTTGCGGTCTGGCAGGCAGCGGGGTGACCGGCGAAGAAGATCCGTTAACCAGGCGGTCACTGGAGCAGCTAGTTACGGTGGCGCTGGAGTCCTGCCAGGAGGCGCGTCAGGCTGCGGTGGCGCTATCGAGTGATCTGGCGTCAGCGTCCTGCGTCGGGGAGACGGATGGACGATGAAGATCGACCATCAAACCTACGGGACGGTGGACGTGTGCATGCCGACGGCGGCGCTGGTGGACGAGGACGCGGAGCGCGCGTCGGCACATCTTCTGGCCCGAGCGGAGGGGGCGAATCCACGATTGGTGGTGGGTATGGAGGAGGTTCCGTACGTGGATAGTACGGCGTTGGAGGGTTTGCTGACGGTGGCGGAGGCGCTGCAGTCGCGGGGAGGTCGTTTGAAGCTGGTGGGGGTGACGGCGACCTGTCGCGAAGTATTCGAGATCACCGGTCTGTCTCACCATTTTCAGTTTTTTGAAACGGTCGAGGACGCGGTGCGGAGTTTTCTGTGAGTCTGCAGTTCTGAGTTCCGAGTCTCGAGTTGAGGCGAGGGGCGCGGAAGTGGGGGTTTAGAGCTTTGAACTTTGGACTCGGAACTGGGACCTGATGATCGGATCTGGAGCCAAGCTGGGTGAGCAACTGGTCTCCGATGGCGTGATTACGCCGGAGCAGTTGGCTGAAGCGCTGAGCAAGCAACAGGCAGACGGAGGTCGCCTGGGCAAACGGCTGGTCGAGCAGGGGGCGTTGTCCACGGTTGCGCTGGTGAGTGCTCTGGGTTCGCGTCTGGGTGTTCCGGGCTGTGTGCTGCGTCACGGGCTGATCGATCCGAAGGTGGCGAAGCTGCTGGAGAAGGAGGAGGCGGAACGTCTTAAGGCGCTTCCGCTGTTCAAGGTCCGCGGGGTGCTGACCGTGGCGATGGTGGAGCCTCAGTCGGTTCCGACGCTGGACCGGTTGCGTCAGTTGGCGGGCTGCACGATCCGACCGGTGCTGGCGATGGAAGAGAACATCAGCGAGTTTCAGCGTAAGTACCTGGCGGCAGAGGTGACGGTGGATGCGTTTCTGGCGTCGATTGAGGAGAGCGACGTCGAGATCGCCGACCAGGAAGCGATCGATGAAGGCCCGGTGACGGACCTGGACAAGATGATCGACGGAAGTCCGGTGATTAATCTGGTGAACCTCGCGATACTGACGGCGCTGCGCGAGGGGGCGAGCGACATCCACATCGAGCCGGAGCGGGATGCGACGCATATTCGCCATCGGGTGGATGGTACCTTGCGCAAGATGATGACCCCGCCGCGGGCGATGCACGCGGCGCTGGCGTCGCGGATCAAGGTCATCGGGCGGATGGACATCTCGGAGAAGCGTCTTCCGCAGGAGGGTCGGGTTCATCTGGTGGCGGACGGGCGGGAGATCGATCTGCGGGTGTCGAGCATGCCCACGGTGCTGGGCGAGAAGATCGTGATCCGGATTCTGGACAAGAGCAATCTGAGCTTCGAGCTGGAGTCTCTGGGGGTGCGCGGGGAAGACCGCAGCGGGATCGAAGGGATGCTGCGGAGTCCGTACGGGCTGGTGCTGGTAACCGGTCCGACGGGCAGCGGAAAGACGACCACGCTGTACTCGGCGTTGGATCTGCTGCGCAACGAAGCGGTGAACCTGGTGACGGTGGAAGATCCGGTGGAGTACCAGTTGTCGGGGGTGAACCAGATTCAGGTGAACGAAGGGGTGGGGTTGACCTTCGCGCGGGCCCTGCGTTCGATCCTTCGGCAGGACCCGGACATCATCATGGTGGGCGAGATTCGCGACGAGGATACAGCCCGGGTGGCGGTGCAGGCGGCGCTGACCGGTCACCTGGTGCTGTCGACGCTGCACACCAATGATTGCCCCGGGGGGGTGTCTCGATTGTTGGACATGGGAATCGAGCCGTACCTGATTGCGTCGGCGACGCTGGGATTCGTGGCCCAGCGTCTGGCACGCCAGGTTTGCCCGTCCTGCGACACATCGTATTACCCCGGTGCGGAGTTGCTGGAATCGGTCGGGTGGGAGCATCGTACGAACGAGTTGTTTCATCGGGGCGAGGGCTGTCGGGCCTGCCACAACAGCGGGTTCCGCGGGCGGATTGGAATCTACGAAGTGATGGTGGTGGACCCGGAGATTCGCCGGTTGATTCAGAAGTCGTCTTCGGAGGCGGATCTGCGTCTGTATCTGGCGGAGACGGGATGGCGGACTCTGCGTGAGAAAGCCCTGGATCTGGTGGAGCGGGGTGAGTCCACGCTGGAGGAAGTGCTGCGGGTGACGCGGGCGGAGGGCGCGGGGGCTTGCAGTCCCAGCGGGGTGCAGGCTGAGGATGTGAACCTATGAACCTGACCTACGAAGCCATCGACGGGACAGGCCGCAACGTGAGTGACGTGGTGGAGGCGGCGTCGGCGAAAGAGGCGGTGGAACGTCTGCGCAGCCAGGGTTTGTTTGTGACCCACATCGCCCAGGCAGATGCCCTGGAGCTCCAGGAGCGGCGGAAGGCGGGGAGCAGGGGTCGGGGGACGAGTGGGGGGGTGCGGTTCTCGCTTCGACAACTGGTGATGTTCACGCGGCAAATGGCGATGCTGTTGGCATCCGGAAGCGGGGTGGTGCCGGCGTTGAACGCCTTGACCCGACAAGTGAAGGAAGAGCGTCAGCGTGCGGTGCTGCACCAATTGATCATGGATCTGGAGGAAGGCGTTCCCTTGGCAGAGGCCTTGCGTCGTTTTCCGACGATCTTCGACGCGTCCTACTGTGCGGTGGTGGCGGCGGGAGAGGCCAGCGCGATGCTGCCGCAGATGTTCACCAAGCTGGCGAGCATTATAGGTAAGCGCAAGGCGATGCGCAACAAGGTGCTGGGGGCGATGACCTATCCGGTGCTGCTGATCGGGTTGAGCACCGGGATCATGAACGTCCTGCTGTTCTTCGTGATCCCGCGGTTCGGGGGGATGTTCGATACGCTGGGGGTTCCGCTGCCGGCATCGACGGCGTACCTGCTGGCGTTGTCGGGCTGGTTGAGTGATTGGTGGATGATCCCGGCGGTCGTGGTGGTGCTGGCGACGGCGAGTAGCGTGTACCTGGCGAAGACTCAGTCCGGTCGGCAGGTCATCAGCGATGCTCAGATCCGGGTCCCGATGCTGGGCCGGTTGGCGTCTCGGCTGATTCAGGCGGAAGTGCTGCGGGTGCTGGGCATGCTGATCGAGGCGAAGGTGGGAGTGCTGGACGCGTTGGATCTGGCGCGGGGCGTTACGCGGAACCGTCGCTACGGAAAGCTCTGTGATGAAGTGGAATTGGCGGTGACGTCCGGCGGGGCGATCAGCGCGGCGTTGGAGCAGTCCGGCCTGGTGGATGCGAGCGTCTGTCAGGCAGTGCGCACCGGGGAGGAGAGCGGAAACCTCGGGGGGGCGATCAGCTACGTCGCGGAGGTGCTGGATGAAGAGAACACGGAACTGGTGGGGGTGATGACCAAGCTGGTAGAGCCGGTCATCCTGATTGGGATGGGGGTTGTGGTTGGAGTGGTGGCGGTGTCGCTGTTCATGCCGCTGTTTGACATCACCTCCGCCGTGTAGGCGTCCGGAGTGCAGTTTCGAGAAGAGGAGCGCGGGGATCAGCCATGTTCAGGTCAGGAAGCACATCTCGGGGGTTGTCGCTGGTGGGGATGGACATCGGCCGACGGGGCGTGCGCGTGGTACAGCTCATGGGCATGGGGCGTCACGCGGCGGGCACAGATGCTGGGAGGCAGTGGCGGTTGTGTCGAGCGTTTTGCTGGGATGGTTCATCAGGTTCACGCGACGGAAGTGTGGATCCGGCCCCGGCAGGCGGCGTTATAGATCTGCTCCGTTCGCCGGGCGGCTGTTCCGAGTTGGGCGGGCGCTTGCGGCGAATCCTGCGGCAGAACGAGTTTCGCGGGCGCAACCTGGCGGTGGGGATCAGCAGTCCGGCGATCGAGACACACGCGCTGGAACTGCCCATTCAGGGCGACAAGAGCGGCGATTCGAGTCTGCAACAGGCCGCGCACTGGGAAATCGAGCGGTTGATGCGTTTCGGCCAGGGCGAGGCGGAGAGCGATTTCTGGCTGCTTCCGGCGGGCGAGACGAAGCTCCGTCGAGGGGGTGCGCTCCCACCCGGTCAACCGACGGCGATCGGCGTGGCAGTGGAGAAGACGGTGGTATCCGGGGTGTGGAGCGCGTGTACCAGTGCGGGGATGGTGTGCCAGCGCTTGGACGCCGGACTGTGTGCTTTGTCGCGGTTTGGATCCTGGCTGCGCAGTCTTCCGGTGGTCGGTGCTTCGTTAAGTGAACCGTCTGCTGCGGAGGTGTGGGGTCTGCTGGATCTGGGGGCGGCACAGGTGCGGCTGGTGCTGTGTGTGGGGGATGTTCCGGTGCTGGTGCGGTGCTTCGATACCGGGGGGGAGCGCTGGGTGACGCGTCTCTCCGAGACGCTGGGGCTGAGCCCGGCGGCGGCGGAGATTCACCTGCGCGACCATGGGATCTCCACGAAGGGGAGTGGGCGGTCGACGACCGAAGAACCGGGACGTGGGGTGCGCGGTGGAG
>JAAEQG010000576.1 GCA_024231775.1 bacterium | reverse complement strand
GTAGTTGCTAAGCCAGCAAAGTTGCTCACGCCAGACCGCAAGGCGGGTTACGCAAACCGTTATGCGCTGAAGCCAAAGGAAACTTGTGGAATCGAGCACCTCGACTTTGACCCGCAATACTGACACTGGAGATTGAACAATGACGAACGACCAACCCAAGTGGCCCGACGAGCACATCGCCCTAGACGCCGCCTCGCAGTGGGTTGCTTCTGCCTGCGCGCGCGAGGTAGACACCCCGGAAATCCTCCAGACCAAACGGTGGGGCGTGACGGCGCGTTTCGGCAGTGTCGTCCTCAAGGCCAGCTTCACTCCGCTGTTCCCGCAGGTAACCGACGTGCACGCCCTTCTCGAGAGGATCGTGCCCGAAGGTGCACCGCGACTGATTGCGAGCGAGATGGTGGACGGCCAGCTCTGGACGCTCTTTGAGCACCTTCAAGGAGCCACTGCCGAGGAGGTGGGAACGCCCGGGGCGCTCGAGGCCACAGCGCGTGAGCTCGCACGGGTTCAGGCGGCCGTCGCGAAGCTGGATCTCACGCGGTTGCCGGTGTTCGACGTACGCAGAGTGCCGGGTGCCCTGCTTGAGGACGATCTGTCGGACCAGCCCGTGGAGTTGGTCCAGTGGCTACGTGACGCGCAGCCGGCGCTCCAACTCGACGCTGATGC
>JAAEQG010000575.1 GCA_024231775.1 bacterium | reverse complement strand
TCTGGTCATACTCGGTGATGCTCTCGACGAGACCGTTGACGGTGAACGCATACTCCAGCCCCAGGATCATCTGCGGGGTGGCAGCGCCGTTGTAGTGGTCGATGTTCATCCGCAGATTCTCGAAGTCGTACGTGTACCACGTGCTCGCCCCGTTGCTGTAGATCACCGACTCCAACCGGCCGTCGGCACAATAGGTGTACGCTGCGGACTCGGTCCCTTGCTGCACGGTTAGCGGGCGATTGGCGGCGTCGAGCGTGGTCACCGTGGCCGTCCCGTCCGACCCGCCGACGGTGTAGATCCCGCTGGTATCATTATAGATGGAGTCGAAGAGACGCTGCACGTCGTGCCCTGATTCGTCGGTGGTCAATAGGTGGGTCAGCGGCCGGCCCAGGTCGTCGTAGGTCAGGTGGGTTTCCCGGCTGTCGTACAGCCCGCTCCAGTTCTCCGGATGGTAGAACACGCTGTTGTTCACCGACTCCACCCGGCCCATGCCGTCATATTCCGCACTGTAGATCCCGTAGGGCCGGTCATGTGACATTGGGCTTGCCGCCGGCTGACTCTTCTTGCACCAGACCAGCGGGCACCCCGCTGCGGTCACGTTGCCTTCGTCGTCGAAGTAGATGACGAAGGTGAGCTGACACTCGACCATGTCCTCGTTGTAGCTTCCCAGCGGCCAGCCGGCGGAGTTTGATTCGTAGTTCATCGTCATCCCGCCTGCCCGTGCCGCCGAACCGCCCTCGACGTACTTATTCACCTGCCCCCACTGGTCGTATTCCCAGCGGGTAGTCACGCCCAGCGGATCGGTCACCGTGTCGATCAGGCCGTCCCACGCTCCCGCGGGGAGGTCCGGCGGGGTGAAGGAGGCGTCGAAGTAGCTGGCGGTGGTCACCGCCTCAGGCCCGCCCGGACTGGCTGGCGGCTCGCGCACCGCGGTGATCGCCGTCGGGTTGTCCACGTCGGTGTACTCGGCGTACCAGGTGTTGCCGGCTGCGTCGGTGTGGGAGGTAACGTTGTTCAGGCTGTCGTACGTCCAGTGGACCGCGCGGCTGTACTGGTCGGTGATCGAGGTCACGTTGCCCGCGGCGTCGTGGACGTACTCCCACCAGCGGCCCATCGGGTCGGTGTGGCGGTCGAGCAGATGATTGGCGCCATAGGTAAGCTGGGTGGCTTGGCTAAACGGGTTGGAGAACTCGATCAGATTGTTCGCGTTGTCGAAGATCAGGGTCCAGACGTGGCCCCGCCGGTCGGTGTAGCGGGTCTTTCCGCGGTAATTCGTAAACGGGTCCGAGCCCTCCTTGAAGGAGGAGAACTGCCACCGCTGATACTGGCTGCTGAGCGCGCCGGGGTCGTAAGCCCGGCTGAGCTTGCCTTGGCTGTAGGTATAGGTAAAGGCGTCGCCCTCCTTGTCCGCCAGGGAGACGATCCGCCCGTCGTCATCGTACCCGAAGCCCCAGAAGTGCGGCGACGGATGCGACCCGTACATCGGGTCGCGAATCTCGCTCAGACGCCCGCTTCCGGCGTCGTAGGCCAGGGTCCAGGAGCGGGTCAGGCCGTCATCAGTGATCGTCGTCAGCCGATCCGCCCCGTCATACCCGAACGTCACCGTCCGCCCGGAGGCATCCTCGATGGAGTCGATCCGCCATCCGTTCTGGCTGTCGCGGTGGATGGTAAGTTCGTTTCCCGAAGCGTCCACCACTTTGATCATCCGCCCGGAATTGCCGTATTCCTGGTAGGTTTGGTCCCGATGGGTGATCCGCCAACCGCTGCCCAGGTCCTCCAAGCGGCGAAAGTCGCCCGGGTCCCCGTTCCACTGCTGGCCGTCGAAGTTGAACCAGCTTCGCGTGCCGTCGGAGTCCACCACGATGGCATCCTCATCGTGTACCATGATGAATCCGCCATAGGAGATGGTCCAGCCAGGCCCCATGTCGAAACCGGGGCCGGTGGAGTTGTCTTCGTTGATCCCCGCGGAGTTGTGATACAGTCCCACTGTAAGCGACGGCCCGCGCCCGGACCATCCGAGCAGGGGAATGGCCGTTAAGAGGTTGCCGTTACGGAGGTTAACCGAGGTTGCGGTCCCCACCCCCATTCCCGCCTCCCAGGCTCGAGGGCTGCCCGGCAAGGCCTTGCGCGTCTTGGACAGATTACCTCCCGGGATGGTGTGAGAATCCTCACCGTATACCGGCCCACTACTGAGCATGATTACTGTTCCGAGCGCAAGGGCTCCCATTCGCCTCGTGTGCTGCTTCACTGCACACCTCCTCTGGAAATGGTTGTATGATCTGAGCGATGCCACTTGCGCGTCCCCGCCCCGAACGCGCCTACCGTAAGATACTACCAGGCCCTAACTGCCGAGTCAACCCTCCGCAGTGAATAGTCGCCACATACGACTGCCACCAAAGCGTCACCGGACGGCTGGCTCCATGTGCTTGCGTACTCCGCACGGTTGCTGGTGCGGCTTCCAGGAATGCACTGGCACTTAACTGGAGCCGACTTGAGCCCGCCGTTTCCACTGTGCCCGCCCGGGCCGGCCATGTTCAATCCCCAGCCGCGGCCATAGCGAATCCTACTCTTGCTTTCATTCTCATTGCATGACTCCTTGCTCAAAGACAGGTAGCGCACCACCGAATGGGTGTGCCCGCCGGCACGGCGCGCATGTGCCACGGATGAGGCTGCACAGTGCAACCTCGTTAGCTTCCTTCTGGCCAGAAGAGGCCGGTGTTCTATGCGCCGAGCCCTGCGTCAACCGATCGGCCGGGCGGCACGGCGTAGCCTCAAGACAAACGCCTTGGCAAAGCCCACGTTGTCGAACAGCAGAATGATCTCGCCGGCCGTGTCGCCAAAGCCGTCCGCGCGGTTTACGGCAATCGGCGAGAGTCCGAGCACGGTCAGCCAGGTGCTCAAATGCACATATCCCCAGGGCAAAGACATCGGCTGGCAGTAACGCGACGACGTCTTGCGCAAGCTGGACAAGCACGTGGCCCTCGAGCTGGCCAAACGCGATGCTCCGCAACGCGAGGATCACGTGTGGACCCGGTTTGCGAATGAACTGCTCGCGCTGACCAAGACGGCGGTGTTGCTGGAGTGCATCGGCGTGGGCTACAGCCCAGCCGGTTGCGGGAAGACGCTCACGGCCGGCGTGCTGCTCGATGTGATCCCCGGCTCGATGTTGGTGACGATCAGCGATGGGGTACACACGCCGACGGCGTTCATCCGCGAACTGGCCGGAAAGCTCAAGCTGGGTTCCGGCAGAGGTACGCGGAGTCTTCGGCGGGCGATCTGCGATCACCTGCGGGGCAGTAAGCGGCTCATCATGGTGGATGAATGCCACCTGGCCATCCTGGCGGTGCTCAACACGATCCGCCAGCTCCACGACGCGACGGGTTGCCCGGTGGTGCTCATCGGTCTGCCCGCGCTCGGTCGCACGATCATGAACGGTCGGGGTGACGACGCGATGGGGGCGACGCTGTTCAGCCGCTGCGGCATCATCCGCGATCTAACCGCGCGCTGCCGCCAGGAGGGAGATCGCGGCGAGCCGCTGTTCAGCCGTGAGGACGTCAAGAGAGTGTTCGCCCGGTCGCAACTGCGGATCGCCCGTGAAGCCCTGGACTGGTTAGAGGGCGTTGCTAACGAACCCGAGTCCGGCGGCCTGCGCTTAGCGAGTAACGGGCTGCGCCTGGCGACGCACGCGGCTCGGAAGTCGCACGGAGGTGTCGAGGCGATCACCGTGGAGGCGTTGCTCGACGCGTCGCGTCTGCTGAAGGGCACCGAAGCGGCCAACGCGATCACAAACCGGATCAAGCAGCGCAGAACCTCGAAGGTGGCGTAGGATGAATGAGCAAGCGGATTACACCGCCTGCACTCTGGCCGGCAGCTGGGAGGCTCTGATCGATAACTACGGGAGAATCCTGAAACACGGCCGTCGAGCGGTCGTTGAAGGGGCCTCGAAGGGCGTTTGAAG
This sequence comes from bacterium, assembly GCA_024231775.1. Lineage (GTDB taxonomy): Bacteria > Planctomycetota > Phycisphaerae > UBA1845 > UBA1845 > JAAEQG01. The sequence goes on along the minus strand of JAAEQG010000575.1, from coordinate 7,006 downwards.
CCGGCTCGAATGGCCGGCGTTGGTCACATTCTGAACGGCAAGCGGGGTAGCACTAGGGAATCCCTGCGCATGGCCCTTTGGCCATTATTGGTCCCAAAAGACCGCTTGTTCTTTTCACCTAGCAACAAGCAACCTGGATTCCGCTTGACAAATCGCCGAGGAATCTATATATCCGGATATATGGATGCTTGGGCTTGGAGTTGGATACGGTGGTGGGTGCGGACGTGATATTCAAAGCGGTGGCGGAGGGGACTCGGCGCCGGATTCTGCAAGTGCTGTTGCAGCATGAGCTTAGCGTTGGTGAGCTAGTGACAGTACTTGGTCACCCGCAGTCCACGGTGTCGCGGCACCTCGGTATTCTGCGAAGCGCTGAGCTAATATCGGACCATCGCAACGGGGCGGCGGTTCACTATGCTATGTCGTCAGCCACCGTGGGGGGCGATAACGAGGCTTTGGGGACGCAGGTGGTGCGTTGGCTGGAGAAGGAGCGCCTTCCGGAAGTGCTGCTGAAACGCCTCGAGGAGGTGCTGGAGTGTCGGCACGCGGAAGCGGTGGACTTCTTCGAGGGCGTCGGGGGCCGCTGGGACCAGATGCGGACGGATTGTTTTGGGAGCGGTTTCCACCTCGAAGCGCTGGCGGCGCTGCTGCCAGGCGAGTGGTCGGTGGCGGACATCGGATGTGGTACTGGGTATTTGCTGGGGCCGCTGGCGGCGGTGTTCGCCAAGGTGGTTGCGGTCGAGCCGGTTGCGGCGTTGCTGCGGGCGGCCCGCGAGCGGCCGGAACTTGCGGGCGTGGGGCATGTGGAATTCCGCTCGGGCGACCTCCGAAACCTGCCGCTGAGCGACGGGGAAGTTGATCTGGCTATCGCCATGCTGGTGCTGCATCATGTGCCCGATCCGGCGGGGGCGTTGCGGGAGGTGAGCCGAGTGGTCAAGCCGGGCGGCCGTGTGCTGGTGGTCGAGCAGCAGCCGCACAGATCAGAAGCGTTTCGCGAGTTGATGCAGGACCGTTGGTGGGGATTCGAGCCGGCTGACTTGGCAGAACAGTTGGGCGCGGTGGGCTTCACTCGCGTTGGGTGGCATGAACTGCGGAGCGCAGCGGCGACGAGCGCGTCTGCCCCGGAGACGCCCGGTTTGTTTGTGCTTAGCGGGGTGAAGGAGGAATGAGGGTTCCGGGTTTCGAGACAGTGTTGCTTCCCACCGCTGAAGCGATGGGGCACCCGTGCCCGCTTTCTATTGTTGTTCGATTCGTCACCCACAAGGGGTGACGCTACATTCTGGCGGAGACCGACACGGGGTGACGGTCGATTCTAACGGAGATTAGTGATGACAGTTGCGGTTCAGGATTTCAAGGTTGCGGATTTGTCTTTGGCGGACTTCGGACGGCGCGAGCTCGAACTTGCGGAGAAAGAGATGCCGGGGCTGATGTCGATTCGCAAGGAACTCGCCAGCCAGAAGCCGTTGAAGGGGGCGCGGATCACCGGGTCATTGCACATGACCGTGCAGACCGCGGTGCTGATCGAGACTCTGGTGGAGTTGGGTGCCGAGGTACGCTGGTGTAGCTGCAACATCTTCAGCACCCAGGACCACGCCGCGGCCGCAATCGCCAAGAGCGGCGTGCCGGTCTTTGCCTGGAAGGGCGAGACGCTCAAGGAGTATTGGTGGTGTACGACGCAGGCGCTGCTCTGGCCGGATGGTAAAGGACCGAACCTGCTGCTCGATGATGGTGGCGATGCGACCATGATGGTGGTCGAGGGGTTGGGTTTCGAGAAGGCTGGGGCGGTACCCAAGCCCAAGGCGGACGATGCGGAGGATTGGGCGGAGTTGCTGATCGTGCTGGGGGAGAGCCTGGCGGAGGATCCGCAGCGGTGGACGAAGATGGCGGCGGAGATCCGCGGAGTTACGGAAGAGACCACGACCGGCGTGCATCGTCTGTATCAGATGGAGCAGGGCGGGCGGCTGCCGTTCCCGGCGATCAACGTTAATGACAGCGTGACCAAGAGCAAGTTCGACAACGTATACGGTTGCCGCCATTCGCTGGTGGATGCGCTGATGCGGGCGACGGACGTGATGCTGAGCGGCAAGGTCGCGGTGGTGTGCGGGTATGGCGACGTGGGCAAGGGTTCTTCTCAGTCGCTGTTGGGCCAGAATATGCGGGTGAAGGTGACGGAGATTGACCCGATCTGTGCTTTGCAGGCGTGTATGGCGGGTCTGCAGGTGGTGCGCCTGGAAGATGCGTTGGCCGAGGCTGACCTGTTTGTGACCACGACTGGGAACAAGAACGTCATTACGGCGGAGCATATGTCCAAGATGAAGGACTGTGCGATCGTCTGCAACATAGGCCACTTCGACAACGAGATCGACATGGCGGGTCTGGCGAAGCTGCCGGGGATCGTCAAGGAGGAGATCAAGCCGCAGGTTCACAAGTGGACGTTTAGCGATGGCCACTGCATCATCGTGCTGGCGGAGGGGCGGCTCGTAAACCTCGGCTGCGCCACGGGCCACCCGAGCTTCGTGATGAGCAACAGCTTTACGAATCAGGTGATGGCCCAGGTGGAGCTGTTCACCAAGCCTGGCGAGTACGACAAGAAGGTGTATGTGTTGCCGAAGCACCTGGACGAGAAGGTGGCGAATCTTCATCTGGATAAGCTGGGAGCCAAGCTGACGCGGATGACTCCGGAGCAGTCGGCGTACATCGGCATACCGGCGGACGGTCCGTACAAGCCGGAGCACTATAGATACTAACCGTTCCGAGGTGAGCCTTACCCAGGGCGCGTTCACTCGCCCTGGATCTTGTTCCTTCGCTGCCTTCGGGGGGTTGGACAAGCCGGTGGCAGTGCCGTGTTTGGCGCGGTTGTTGCGGCTTCGTCTGGTCCGCGATGATCCCCCGTGCTCCGGTTTGCGCCCCTCTCCCTGCCTCTCCCCACGGGGGAGAGGGGGCTGGGATGGCTTCCAGTCATGCGCTTATACCAGATCCGGTTCAATTGTGCCGATTGCCCGATTTCCGATCATCTTGGTGTTCGCGTTCGAGTGGCCGCGCGGACTGAAGTCTGCGGCTCGTTGATCGGCACAGTCGTCCTGGACCTGGTACTACACGGGGTGCATCGTTTATCGGTCGTTTGAGTTCTCCGGCCAGGGGCATGCGTTGCTGGAGGAGAGCGGAGGGAGAATGGTTAGTCGAGGGCGGCGAGCGGGCGCCCGACTTCGGATTCGACAGGTGAAGAACCGACGCTTGGATTCAGCCGATAGCACTATTATGAGGCGGATCCATGTCCGAGAAACCCTGACGCGTTCGGGTTGTGCTTGGTTGCGCCAGGCGAGGTACCTGAGTGACCTTCTTCTTACGGTCTGCTTTGCGGGTGCGTTGGTCTGTGGGTGTGGTCTGTCCGGATCCGGGTCCGGGGCGGGCTCGGGTATCGGTGCCGGCGGACGGGATTCAGACGGGGATCGGCTGGACGATGCGCTCGAGGCACTCATCGGTAGCGATCCGCGTCTGCGGGATTCTGATGCTGATGGTCTCGACGACGGAGATGAGTACGACGCCGGTTCAGACCCGACGAAGTCCGATACCGACGGCGACGGGCTGACCGACTTCGAGGAACACGAGTTGGGGAGCAGCCCGCTGCTCGTCGACACCGATCAGGACGGTATCGATGATTCTGATGAGGTGCAGAACGGGACCAACCCAGCCAAGGTGGATACTGATGGCGATGGGGTCAGCGACCAACTCGAAATCGACTTCGGAACCGACGCGACCAAGTCCGACAGCGACCTTGACGGCCTGAATGATCTGGAGGAACTGCAGGCGGGTACTGACCCCGCGGCGGCCGACTCGGATGCTGACGGCCTGGATGACGCCGCCGAGGTCAACCAATGGGGCACCGATCCGCTCCTGGCAGATACGGATGGCGATGGTCTGCCCGACGGCGATGAGGTCGACCGCGTGGGCAGCGATCCGCTTCTGGCGGACACGGACGGTGACGGCGTGGCCGACGGCGCGGAGGACACTGCCGGCAGCGATCCCACCACGGCGGACGGAGACGGTGACGGTCTTCCCGACGGCCAGGAAGCGCTAGCCGGCAGCGATCCGGACCAGTCCGACACCGATGGAGACGGGCTGTCGGACAGCGACGAGGTGAACCTGCACTTGACCGATCCTACCGATTTCGACAGCGACGACGACGGCGTGCTTGACGGTGTTGAAATTACGGACGGAACCGATCCGCTGAACGCGGACAGCGACGCCGACTTTCTGACGGACTTCCAGGAGAAGTCTATCGGGACAGATCCGCTGGACGCCGACACGGACGATGACGGATTGGACGATTTTTCCGAGCATGCCAACCTCGGGACCGATCCGCTGATCGCGGACACTGATGGGGACGGTCTCAGTGACGGTGACGAAGTGACATACCAGGCCAACCCCCTGGTCATGGACACCGACGAAGACGGGCTCGAAGACGGACCGGAGGTGGCCTTCGGCAGCGATCCGACCGTGGTCGACACTGACGGCGACGGTTTGATCGACTCATCCGAGCTGGCCTACTCGACGGATCCCACCGTGCAGGACACGGATGGCGACACCTTGAGCGATGGTCAGGAGGTGGCGATCGGGACCGATCCGGCGCTGGCGGACACCGACGGGGACACCATCGATGATGGGCAGGAAGTGGCGGACGGTACCAACCCGACCAAGGCGGACACGGATGGCGATGGGCTGGACGATGCGTCTGAGGACACGGCTGGAACCGATCCAACCGATAACGACAGCGATAACGACGGTCTGTCGGACGGGGACGAAGTCAGCGTTCATAGCACCGATCCGCTGGACCCCGACTCCGACAACGACACCCACAGTGACGGCGACGAGATTGACGCCGATACCGATCCGAACGACGCAAACGATCATCCCTGACCGCGCGATTCGCCGCCAGCGGTGTCCTGTTAGTCGGCCAGAACCTTGAGCCCAAGCCACAGGTTCATCAGCACCGAGAAGGCCAGGAAGAAACCCAGGACCAGGATTGGCGTCCAGTTCTGCTCCGGTTTGTCGGAGGGGGCGATCTCCTCGGCGGTCGCGGTCGATACGGTGACACCGGAGTCGGCGATGTTCCGCAGCACGTGCTGGTCATAACGCTTGCGCGCCTGAAAGGGGGGATCCCCCCGCAGCACGGACTCGACATCCGCGATCAGGTCGGTAGTGGAGGAGTAGCGCTCGTCGCGCCGCTTAGCCAGCATCAGCTCGATGATCTCACCACCGCCGGCGGATAGGTTGGTGTTGACGTGGTCCGCGGGGATAAGCGGCTCTTTGAGATGCTTGTGCATGACCGCCGACGGGGTGGACGCGTCGAACGGAACCCGTCCGGTGACCATGTGGTACATGGTCGCCCCGAGGGAGTAGATGTCCGCACGGAAGTCGATGTTTATCTCGCCCCGGATCTGCTCGGGGCTGATATAGTAGGGCGTACCATAAGCTCGTCCCGCCTCTGCCTCGGCGGTTTCATAGTCGCTGACCTCTCTGGCCAAGCCCATGTCCGCCAGCTTCACGATCGCTTCCTTGCTGATCATGATGTTCTTGGGCTTGACGTCGCGGTGGATGAATCCGCGGGCGTGGGCGTGCTCCAGGGCGCGGGCGACTTGGAGGAGAATCTCCAGGGCGTTCGTCTCCTGGTAGAAGCGGTGCTCGACCAATTCGTCGTACACGGTCTTGCCGTCCACGTACTCCATCACGAAGTAGTGGTAGCCGCCGGCTTCGCCCACGTCGATGGCCTGGACGATGTTGGGATGGTTAAGCCGCGCCGCAGCCCGCCCCTCGCGATAGAAGCGGTCCACGAACTCGTGGTTCTCACTGAGACGCTTGGGGAGTACCTTGATAGCCACCAGGCGATCCAGGCTAAGCTGCTTGGCTTCAAAGACGGTGGCCATCGCTCCCTGACCCAGCTTGGACATGATCTGGAAGCCGGGGATCTGCTGGGCCGGCTGATACATGGAGTCGTCGCCGGAGGCTTTTCGGGCGCGTTCGATCTGCGAGGCGGTGGCGTATTCAGCTTCGAGTAGGATGTCAGCCAGCGTCTTCTCGGCGCCCTCCTCATGGAGCTCCTTCAGTCGCTCCACGCACTGTTCCATCTCCTCGCTTCCTACCAAGCCCTGATCCACCAGGGCCCGGGCCAAGCGGGTGTCGTCTCGGTTGTTCGCCTCTTCGGACAAGTTCACACCACTTGTTGCAGCTAGGTACTCACCCAGCATCAGTGCTGGGAGTCAAACCGTGCGTCCGATAGTGGGAATGTACGTTGCCCTGTGCGGCGCAGCAAGCCCGGTCAGTGGCAGGAGCCTCAGACCGATCAGCGCGTTTGTCCCCAGGGTTCCCAAGGTCACATCTTCCTGTCAAGCCAGCGGATTATAGCCTGGCCACAGCCGACGATCCTGACTCGCTTCCCCCAATCAATTGGTCGATCCATGCCTCGGGCCAGTCCGCGTCGTCGATGCGGGAAAGCATCGCGCGGGCGATGCGCTCCTGCCGTGTGCTGAACAGACCCACAGCCTGTTCATCGGCCCATTCGAGGTTCAGAACGCGGATGATCTCGGACCTGAGCTCCTCCATCCCTGTTCCCAGTGCTGCGGAGGCTCGAATTGCGTTGCCGTCGGAGTGGGCGGCAATGTCCTCCGGAGTCCAGACGCATTTTAGGTCGCTCTTGTTCAGGACGAGCAACTCGGGCACTTCGCCTTCTGGAGCATCGCTGATTTGGCGCGGAGGAGGAACAGAGCCGTCATGAACACGCAGATTGACGTCTGCCTCCGCTAGACGCTGCGTGGCCCGGGCTGAGGCCAGACGGACGAGTTCATCTGCGGCATCATCCCGGCCGGGCGTGTCGATCAGGGAGACGGCGATCCCGTGGATCGCCGTCTCTCGGGCTACACAGTCAAGCGTGGTTCCCGGGCGGTCGGACACCAACGAACCGGCGGTACCAGCCAGACGGTTGGCCAGCGTGGACTTCCCGGCGTTCGGTGGC
>JAAEQG010000574.1 GCA_024231775.1 bacterium | reverse complement strand
CGTGTGGCGGCGTTTGTGTCTGCTGCCGGGAATGCTAAGCTGGCTGGCGCCATGAACGCAGAAATCATCAGTGTGGGAACCGAGTTGACCACCGGGGCGGTGGTGGACACCAACTCCGCATGGCTGTCCCAGCGGCTGGTGGCGCTCGGGGTAACCGTGGTGCGGCACACCACGGTGTGCGACGATCAGGTCCGCCTCCGGGACGCGATACGGCGTGCTGCCGACTCTGTTGATCTGGTTATGGTCAACGGAGGCCTAGGCCCGACGCGCGACGACCTCACGCGCTTCGCCCTGGCGGAGGCCATGGAATGCCCTCTCGAACCGCACGCCGAAGCCCGCCGGCAACTCGAAAGCCTCCTCGCGAGAATGGAGCGCCCCTGCACCGAAGCTAATCTGATCCAGACGCAGATTCCGCGCCACGCGGATATTGTGGAGAATCCCGTGGGTACCGCGCCGGGAATCCGCGCCCAGGTGGGGAGTAGCCTCGTCATCTGCCTGCCGGGAGTCCCGCGCGAGTTGAAGGTGATGTTCAGCTCCCTCGAAACCACGATCAGGACCGGGGTCGGCACCACAGGCGCCGCTTTGGCCGTCAGGTCGCTGCACACTTTCGGATCCTACGAAGCCGACCTGGGCGCCCGGATCGAGCGGTTCATGACTCCGGGGCGCAACCCCGCGGTCGGCACGACCGCCTCCGGCGGGGTGATCAGCATCCGCATCGTCGCCCGCGAGAGCGATCAGGCGGCGGCTGATGCCCTGGCGGACCGGGACGAACGCGACCTGCGTATGCTGCTCGGAAGCCTAGTGTATGGAGCGGGCGCAGGCACCCTGGAGTCGGTGGTCGCGAGGCTGCTGAACGAGGGCAGCCTAACCGTCTCGACGGCGGAATCGTGCACGGGCGGGCTGCTGGCCAAGCGGCTGACCGACGTCTCCGGGAGCAGCGCCTACCTGCTACGTGGATACGTGACCTACTCGAATCTATCCAAGACCGAATTGGTGGGCGTGCCCGCTCGACTGATCGAAGCTCATGGGGCAGTGAGCGATCCGGTGGCGCGGGCCATGGCCAGCGGATGTCGCGCGCAGGCTCGATCCGACTGGGCGATTTCCACTACGGGAATCGCCGGACCGGGGGGCGGATCAACCGAGAAACCGGTCGGTCTGGTGTACATCGCCCTGGCGGATGCGCACGGAGTGCAGGTCCAGCGCTGCCGGTTTGGTGCCCATCTCGGACGCGAGGGTATCCGCGACCGAACCTGCAAGACCGCTCTGGACTATCTCCGCCGGCGGCTGATCGAGCTTCGCCCGAACCTCGACCGCAACGCCCCCTCGACGGCCTGAGCGGATATCGCCGGAAGTAATACCCTTGGCCTGTAAACAGCGTAGCCGCCAATGCACCGCCCCTGCCCACAGCAGGAGAGGAGTCCCGTGGCGCCGAGGCGTGGAGCTTACTTCTTCACCAGCTTGAGCAGGTTCTTGGGCACGCGGTAGCGCCCGTCCTCCAGGGTGACACCGATCCCGGCGGCATCGAGATGGTTGAGATACCGGAAGATGGTGCGTCGCGAGCAGTGCAACGTCTTTACCATCTGCTGGATGGTTGCCCCTTTGGTCATCAATCCGATCATCTTGAGCTGCCGCCCATAGATCGACCGATCACCCTCCAACGCCTTGACCAGTCCCGTCGCCGCCTTCTGGGCGCGGGCGTCGCTGGCGTAAAGCTTGCGGGACAGGGCAAGCTTCAGAGCGGCGTGGACCGCAAAAGTTTCGGCAAAATCAGACCGGATTCTCACATTTGCTGCCATCACTTCGTCACTCCCTTGTTGGTGGCGTTGATGGTTACCCCTCGGACCCCCTTGTGGACACGACCGCCCCCTGCCAAATCGTGACACTTCACCAATAGTTTACTCGCTCTCAGCTTGGCGGACAAGCTCTTCGATCCCACAAACCTGGATCCTCATCCTCCAGCAACACGTCCACCCCCTACGCTGCTGGGGGTAGAAGCCCACCGTCGTCCATGATGAGAAAACCGCTACTTCGTTCAGAAAGCGTGGACCGCGTGCGCGTAGCTCTATCTCGTCGAGCATCGGCCAGCCTGCAGGCGCACACATAACCTACCACAGAGAAAGAAGATGCACCATTGACCGCGGGATATCCCGTAGTCGCTGACGTTGTGCAGAGCGAGTTGTAACACACCGCAGGAAAGCCGAATCCGCGCCGGCAAACCTCCTTGCCTATCGAGTGATATGGTTTAAGTGCTTATTGTCCCCGGCCAACCCACCAGCGCGGCGATGGGGTATTCTCCGGGGCTGAACGGGGATGAGAATCAGCTGGGGACCGCAAAGAACGCGCGCGGTGGGGATGCGCCGCAGCAGACGGATGATCGCCGAACGAATCGCGCAAACAACCGGATCAGCCATATTCTGACGCCTCCTCAGTCCGCCCGGCAAGTGCGGGAGAGGACTCGGCGAATCCTGGGCACACGATATCCTGGAGTCAAAACTTGACTTTGAGAACGGGCTTGAGGACCAGGGCGAGAACGATAGAGACCACCAGGAACCACAACAACCACCAGTCAGCTCCGGCGTACCAGGATTGTCGATCCGGGAATCTCTCCAGGCGGATGGAGCGAACCAGCGACACGGTCGAGAACGCCGGCTCGGCGGGGTAGAGCAATTGGTCAAGGAAGTTACTTCCCGGGCGCACCGGACATACGCGATCGATGCCCGCCCCCACGGCCAGCTCCTTGGTATAGGTATCCCGGCCGTTGGTGATCTCGATGGTATGCACCCCCGCCGTCGTGGGCCGGAGACGCCAGGTGACCGAGGCGTCGGCTACGGCGCGGATGCGATCGAAGACCTCGAACCCATCGCTTTCGGCGACACGCAGATCGAAGTTCGAGCGCTCCGTGTCCGGGGGCAGCTCCGCGGTCAGCAGAACCTCCTCGCCGATCCCCAGCGGACGCCACTGATAGCGCAGGCCCATCTGCGCCGCCATCAACACGAAGGGGACGGCCATTACCAGCATCGGCGGGATCATGCGGTACTGCATCCGTAACGCCGCCCAGATCAGACGCCGCTGGGCGCCGAACATCACCCGCATCTCGTCCTTGAATAGCTTGATCGCCAGCAGGTTGGCTTTGATGTCGTCCTTGATCTGACCGATGGCCGCCTGGTTGGAGGCGTACTTGACCACCAGCAAAGCCAACACCCCCACGACCCCGGAGAGCACCGTCAGCGAGAACCAGCGCGGCAGGATATTCAACGGCGCATAGATCGCGTCGAACACCGCCACCAGAATACCGTTGAGAACTCCCATCCGTATCGTTCCCTATCCGTCGAGGCAACCCGGACTACTCGATGTAGCCCAACCCCCGGAGACGCTCGGTGATCTCTTCGTCAGACTCGGCGGACTCCAGGTTGCCCAGTTCCTTTTCGATGATGTGGACGATGAATTCCTCGGGGGAGGCGTAGCCCGCCACCCCCGCGACTTGCTTCACGCGGTCGTACAAGTCGGATTCCAGTTTGATCTTGGCCACTTCAAAGCACTCCTCAACGGGTAGCCGCCGGTGACTGCGGCGAATCGAATACGCTTCGACCTTCCATTACGTCAGGGGTCGCGATGCCAAACTCCGCCAGTATCGTCGGAGCGACGTCGAGCAACGATGGGTCCTGCGCCCGGATCGGCTGGTTGGCCAGCAGGATGCCCGGAACCAGATCCGTCGCTATGCAGTGGTCCGCGCACCACGCGTCGGTGTTGTTGTCCATGATCTCCAGCGGAACCCCGCCCAGAACCGTGTCCCAGCTTCCGCGGAAGGTGCGGTCATACCCGATTTGCAGGTCAGGCCCGATCTCCACGTACGGCCCCGAGTACACCTTGTCGCATTGATACACTTCCTTGATTACGCGTTTGCCGTCCTGCGGGTCCACGTACTCCAGGAGGCCTTTGGTGATCTCGTCGATTAGAGACTGCTTCGACGCCGGATCGACGATTCCGTACTTCTCCCGCCCTTGGAGGTTGATATACAGACCGTTGATCCCCATCCCATATGCTCTGCTCCGGTTGAAGTCGATGTTCAGCGGGATGTCGTACGCAGTTTCGTACTGGCGATGCAGATAGCCGTGCTCTTCCAGCCAGGTGTTCAGATTGAATCCCCGGGTGAAAGTGTCGAACCCGTGGTCGCTCAGCACGATGATGGTGGCGTTCCCACGGCGGTCCAGCACCTTGCCCAGGGCCTGGTCCGCGTCCTCGTAGACCCGCTCCATCTCGTGGGCGTAGCGCTGCTGTTCCGCTTCGGTCAGCGCGGGGTGACCTGGCGTCCGCGCCCCCCAGAACATGTGCCCAATCTGATCCGTGCTCCCGAAGTAGAAGAACATCATCCCGGTGGTGAAATGGTCCAGGGCGTAGTCCAGCAGCCGCATCCGCTCTTCGTAGATCAATTGCGCCTGTTCGAGGAACTGGGGGCGCGAGAGGACCTTGTGGGACAGCCCCTTGGTCTCCTCCGGAAGTCCCTGGGTGTAGAACCGCCCGATGACGTCCGCCACGTCCGCGGCGAATCCCACGGGCACCGACACCGGAGCCCCCCGGTCGAGCGCGTCGAAGTTGTACGGCGAGACGTACAGCTTGACGTGGGGATGAACCTCTTTCACGAAGAACCGGCACTGGGCGGGGACATTGCCGACGTACGGTACCAACTCGAACAGGACCGGATACCAGTCGGTCCATTCCCCCTGATGGGCGACTACCACCTCATCCTGCCAGGCGATCCGTACGACCGGATCCTCGGGGTCTCGCCAAAGGGTAAAGGGAACCTTGACCGGCTTCTTCGCCTTGTCCTCATCCGCCCTGAAAGCGTCCTTCGGACCGTAGAAGTTGCTCTTCACCTTTCCCCGCAGGATCGAGATGGGATACAGATCGCCCCCGCCGCCGATCGAACGTCGTTTCTCCTTCGGAGCCGAGGTGTAGTAGGAGAACTCGCCATTGGTCTGGCGCAGGTCCGGCGTGCCCATGTCGGTCAGGCAGTAGAACTCCGCCCCTTCCGAATCCTGGGCAGGATAGTTCGTCGGCATGCGCATGATCCACGTGGGGATGCCCGCCTCGGTGAGATATTCCCAGAACGGCTTGCCATGCCGCAGAAGGATCTGGTCACCCGGGAACATCGGGACCTTGTAGCCGAACCACGGGAAGATGGGGATGTGCCAGTTCACCCGCCGCCCCAGGAGAGGAATCTCCCACCCGTCCGGTTTCTGGTCCTCGTGTGATGCGTAAGGCCTGATGGGCAGGCCGCCCTCGGGGTTCGGTTGGCGGTGGATGAAATCGAAGATTCCGTGTCCGCCGGGGTTCAAACCGGTAATCACCGACGACCATGCCACGGGACTCTGCGGTGGCGTGGAGGTCTCCAACTCCATCACCCCGCTCTGTTCCCACAGACGGGAGAAGTTCGGCAGGCGCCCCGCGGCGATCATCTCCTTGGTCAGCTTCGGATCCATCCCGTCGAAGCCCATGACGATGACCTGTTTGCCGCCGGAGTTGTCCGGCTTGCCGCATGAGGGCAGCATCACCACCAGCGCCAGCAAGGCCGCCGCCGTAAGCGTATTGCGCGCGCCCTGCACGCCGAGTGCCATGCGCATGAACCCGCGCAACGCGTCGCCGAATTGTCTGCATAAACCCTGCACTAGCTCGCCTCTTGTGCTTCGGGCGCTTGTCTCTCGCCGTTGAATCGAATCCCGTAGTCCGCCACCTTCAGCGGTTTGCCGTCCATGTGCGCCGGAGTCTCCACTCCGAACAGCTCCAACGTGGTCGGCCCCAGGTCCATGATCCGCGGGTTGTCCGCCTCGATGTCCCGGTTGCAGAAGAACAGACCGGGTACGATCCGCGGATCCACGCAATGGTCGGCGCTCCAGGCCTTGGTGTTGTCGTTGAACACCTGGTCGGTGATGTCACCGATCGCCGCCTCCCAGGACACCCGGTAGCCCTCGTTGTAGCCGATCATCAGATCCTGAGCTTCGCCCGCATACGGGCCGTGATAACACTTCAGGCTGTTGAAGACCTTGTTGATAGCGACTGCGCCCGTATCGGGGTCGATGAGCCCGTCGAGCTTCTCGCAGAGTTCGTCGCGAAGGGCATCGGCTTCCGCCCCGGGCTCGACGATCCCCTGGGCTTCACGCCCCTTGATGTTGAGGAAGATCCCCGCCAGCCCTCCGGCGTAGGCTCGTGTTTGCGACCAGTCCACGTTTTCCAGGTACTTGGCCCCCGGCTTGGCGTCGGGCTTCAGGGCCATGTAGCCGTGGTCGATGAGCCAACGATTGACATCAACGCCCCGGCGAAACGAGGTGGCTCCGTGGTCGGAGAGCACCATCAGCACGGTGTCAGGATTGGTGCACTTGTCCATGATCCGGCCGATCATGGCGTCGGTGCGCTCGTAGTGCTCCGGAATGGCGTTGGCCAGCTTCTCGTCGCCGAACCCGTTGCGGGCGGGGTGCTCCGGGTCCAGGTAGCGCCAGTACTGGTGATTCACCCGATCGGTGCTGTCAAACACGCAGACCACCAGCCCGCGGCTGACCTTGTCCAGCGCGTCGGTGAGCATGGTTTCGCGTTCGGTGTCGGCTTCGACGCACTGATGCAGGAAACCCGGGTCTTCCAGGATGCGCTCGTTGTGGGCCCAGGTATCCTCAGCGAACCCCAGGGTGGCAAACGGCCCTTGGCGCTTCGAGAGGTACATGCTGAATACGGTGGGGTGGGAGATGGGCAGCGCCGGGTTCTCCGGGTCGATCTGGATCGGGGTGACATACAGCTCAAAGTGTGGTTTGGTGTTGCGGAGCTGAAACTGACAGATTCCGCGCACTTTTTGGCGAAATCCGCCGTCAAAGGTCACCGACACCCACGGGCTGTACTCCCGACGGTTCAGCGACAGCGTGGTGTCGCCCACCGAGATGGTCGCCCGCTCGTTGGCGTCGTCGATCTCCACGGTGAACGGGCACTTGAGGACCACCTTGCTGTCGTTCATTTGCAGTTGGGGACCGATCAGCTCGGCGGAGATGCGGTTTCCCGCACGGGCCACTTCAATCTGCTCACCACCTTCGTAGACCGCCTCCTCGCGCGACTGCGTGGAGTAGTAGGAGAAGGTGCCCTGGCTACCGCGCAGATCCGGCACGCACATGGATGACAGCAGCACGCCCCGCATTCTCTCCGGGGGGAAGGTCATCGGTACGCGGATGATACTGCTGAACATCCCGTGCTCGCTGAGCACGTTCCAGAACGGTTTGCCCTTGCGTAGCAGGCGGACGCTCGGTTTCTTGCCGCCGGAAATCTGCACCGAAGACAGGGTCGGCAGGTAGTTGCGCTTATCCCGAGTCAGGAAGTCGAAGATGTTGTGCTTGCCCGGATTGGAACCGGTCAGGAACGACGCCCAAGCCACCGGGGTAAGCGCCGGAAGCGTGGTCGCCAGACGGCTGTAATACCCCTGTTCGCGCAACCGGGCCATGTTGGGCATCCGCCCCGCCGCCATGTATTGCTCGACCAGGGTTGGCTCCATACCGTCCAGGCCGATAATCACCACCCGCTTGGCCCGGGCTCGGGCGAAGGCCTTTCGGCCGCGGTACGCGCGGATCGCCCATCGAAACGGCCAGGTAAGCAAAGCCAGGACCGCCGAGAGCATCGCCAGCACGATCACAAACGCCGAGGACAGCACCGCAAAGCCGGCCCCAGGTCCGATATAGGCCTCCGCCGGAACGGCAACCCACAGGAAGGCAACCCCTGCCAGGACAATGACTTTCCGATGACTTAGCGTCTGCATCTGAACCTTCTTCAGCCTCTGGCGGGTCTGCCACAGGCGGATCCTGCGTTCGGCGTTCCCGCCCTCCCGATTATGGTCGGTTACTTCCGCCCTCCCTATTGAGGAGCGGCGTATGATAAACTGCCACCACCCCGGCCGCAAAGGATCATCCGCCGTCCCTTCCCCCAATCATGTCCAACAGCAGGGCCGCCGCATGGTCTGGAGCCCCCGGCTTCCGCATCGGAGCCAGCAGATCAGCCAGCTCGCGTGACATAGACTCCCTCCGCTCAGGGGACTCCAGCAGCTCCAGCGCACATCGCGTGATCGGGGTCGTCGAGGTGTAGTAGGGCATGAACTCCGGAACGAGACGCCGCTCTGCCAGGATGTTCACCAACGACAGGTGCGGCGTGCTGATCAGCCAGCGGGCAAGCAGGTGGTACACCAGCCGCGAGCTGTTGTACATCACCACCATCGGCTGGTGATAGTACGCCACCTCGAGCGTGCTGGTCCCGGACACGACCAGAACCAGCTCAGCCGACTCGATCAGATCGCGGTTCTTCCCCTGATAGGTGGCGTAGTTGATCCCCGACCCAGCAGCCAGCGGTTCGATGATCCGCCGGACGCGGTCATTGGCCACCGAGATGGGAAAGAACGCGTCTGGAAACCGCTCAGATATACCTCGGGCCACCTCCAACTGCCCGGGGAGCACGGCCTTGACCACATGGGATCTCGATCCCGGGATCAGGGCGACGACCGGCCTGCCGCCCCGCTGAATGGCGTTGCGGACCTCGGGATCCACCTCACGAGCAGACAGCGTGTCGAACAGCGGGTGCCCCACGTAGGACGCGTCGATACCCCGCTCGCGAAAGAAACGCTCCTCAAACGGCAGGATAACCGCCATCCGGTCGACCCGTCTCCGAACCCGACCCACACGATATCGTGCCCAGGCCCACACCTGGGGGGCTATGTAGTAGAACACGGGGACTTGACGCTTCTTGGCCACCTTCGCCAAAGCCAAGTTGAGCACCGGTGAGTCGATCAACACTGCGGCGTCGAAGGGATAGCGCCCGAAGTGCTTCCGAGTCGTGCTCAGAACTCTAAGCCCCTCCCCCACGTTGGCCAACGCAGAGACCAGCATCGCGGAGCGGCTGGTCATGTCGTGGAGTGCCCAACACCCCGCCTCTTGCATCGCCGGTCCGGCGATTCCGGCGAATCGGGCGGTGGGTTCGACCGCCTGAACCGCCCGAATCAGCGATGCTCCGTGCAGATCGGCGCTGGGCTCGGCGGCGCTGATGAAGATTAGAGGACCTTCGCCGTCGATTGGAGGGCTGGAAACCACGGTTAGACCTGCCTGTGGACACTTCCGCCCCTGGGGGCGTACTCCGGCGACTCTACCGTCGGGGTGTCGGTCCGGCAACCAGCCTTCCCGCCTGCCAGGAGCCCAGAACGGGGATTTTGCGGGTTGAAATCGCGAGCTGGTCCGCTTATCTTACTGGTCTCGCAATGGCGACAGACAATCTTGTTTGGTTCGTTAAGGCCTATTAGAGGAGGTGTTAATTGGCTTCGGAGTTGGTTCGTACTCTGATTGACTCTGGAATTCACTTCGGACATCGCGTGAGCCGTTGGAACCCGAAGATGTCTCCCTACATCTTCGGAAAGCGAAATCTGATCCACATCATCGATATTCGCGAGACGGTCAAAGGTCTCTTGCGTGCTAAGAGATTCATCGCGCAAGTGGTGTCACGAGGCGAGACGGTATTGTTTGTCGGGACCAAGCGACAGGCCCGGCACACCATCGAAGCACACGCCACCCGCGTGGGCATGCCGTACGTTACCGAGCGGTGGCTCGGTGGGATGTTGACCAATTTTCGCACCATTCGATCCCGCCTGGGCCGTCTGGAAGAGCTGGAGGCGGCGCGGGCCGACGGTAGTAACCTGCAATACGGCAAGAAGGCTATCGCCGCACGCGATCGCGAGTTTCGCAAGATCGAGCGCAACCTCTCCGGCGTGAGGGAAATGCACAAGCTTCCGGCCGCGCTGATCGTGGTCGATGTCCAGCGCGAGCGCATCGCGGTGCGCGAAGCCAAGAAGCTGGGCATCCCCACCGTCTGCCTGATCGACACGGATTCCGATCCGGATTACGCCGACATTCCCATCCCGGGGAACGACGACGCGATCCGTTCGATCGAAGCGATTGTCGAGCACATGGCCGACGCGGTGGCTGTAGGCAAGCGGGCCGCCCCGCCGGACGAATCCGGTGATGGTCCCTCGCGACGGCGTTCATCTCGACCGACGATGGGCCGGGCAGACGAGTCCGCAGCACCCGCTCCCGAGACGGAAGTGAAGGTTGAGTTCAAGACGGATGCGGTTCCGGTGGAATCCGTGTCGCCGTCTCCGGAGGCCACCCCCGCCTCCGATGCCGCCGAAGGTGCCCCCTCGGAGACCCCCGTGGGTTCGTGAGCGAGGCGCGGTGTATCACTGCGGATGATCTCGGTAGCGTCCGGTCCGTGCGTTGGGCTGGGCGAGGGAGCTTGGGTTACGCCCGGCGGCGGCGCCTGTGGCAGCATGTGCCGGGGCCGCACTTGGCGAAGGACCAGAATCGACCGCTACGGTCGTTTCCACCCCACCACCAACGGGTAAGTTAGGCACGTACGTTTGGAGTAGTTAGGAACATGGCGAACATAACCGCAGCAGTAGTGAAGTCCCTTCGCGACCGGACGGGGCTTCCTATGATGGAGTGCAAGAAGGCGCTGACCGAGTCCGAGGGAGACGAGGCTGCGGCGATCGAGCTACTCAACCGCAAATACAAGGGCAAGATGGAGCAGCGCGCCGACCGGGAGACCGGTGAAGGGCGCGTCGGCGTCTACTTCTCCGAAGATCGCAAGATCGGCGGGATCGTGGAGATGCTCTGCGAAACCGCGCCGGTGGCGAAGACCCCCCTCTTCATCGACCTGGTCACCGCCATCGCCAAGGTGGTGGCGTTGCAGGACGAGACCGAGCCCTCCCCGGAGAAGATCCTGGAGACACCGGTAGAGGGAGGTAGCTCGGTAAAGGACGCGGTCGTGGAAGCCTACAGCAAGCTCCAGGAGACCATGAATCTGACCTCCTGCCGCAGGGTTACCGGCGAGTACCTAGCCCACTACGTACACCATGACGGCAAGAGCGGCGTGCTTCTGTCCTTGGACGCGGCGCCGTCTCCCGAAGCCGTGGCCGTGGATCTCGCCCAGCACGCCATGTTCACGCGTCCGCTGGCGGTGGCCCGCGAGGGTCTGCCCGCCGAAGCGATCGAGAAGGTCCGCGAAACGGCGCAGACCATCGCCGAGGAGGAAGGCAAACCGGCTCATATCATCGAGAAGATCGTGCAGGGTAAGGTGAACGCTTTCTGTGCGGACAACGCCTTGATGGAGCAGGAGCACGTCAAGCCCGACTACGACAAGAAACGGGTCAAGGACGTGCTCAAGGACGCGGGCGTGTCCGGGGTGACCGACTTGGTGATCAGGATTATCGGCGGATAGCGGATGGCTGACCCGAAATACAAGCGCGTGGTGCTCAAGATCAGCGGCGAAGGCCTCTGCGGCGAGGATCGCTTCGGTATCGACGGAGACGAGTTGGGCCGCATCGCCCGCGAAATCAAGACCGTCGGCGATCTGGGAGTCGAGCTCGCCGTCGTGGTCGGGGCTGGGAACATCGTCCGGGGCGCGGTTGTCGCCAAGGATTCAGACGTCGAAGAGGTCACCGGCCACTACATGGGCATGCTGGCGACGGTCATCAACGCCCTGGCCATCCAGGATACCCTCGAGTCCATCGGGGTGCAGACCCGGGTGCAGAGCGCCATCGGGATGGATCGCGTCTGCGAGAAGTTCATCCGCCGGCGGGCCATCCGGCATCTGGAGAAGGGGCGCGTGGTGATCTTTGCAGCCGGCACGGGCAACCCGTTTGTCACCACCGATACGTGTGCTGCCCTGCGAGCCTCCGAGGTCCAGGCGGACGCGGTGCTCAAAGCCACCCAAGTCGACGGGGTCTACGACGCCGACCCCAAAACCTCCCCCACCGCCAAGCTCTACGAGCATCTATCGTTTGATGAAGCTATCCACAAGCGTCTGCGGGTGATGGACGTCAGCGCCTTTGATCTTTGCCAGCAGAACGGCATTCCGGTGATCGTGTTCAACCTCAAGCACCCGGGCAACATGGCCGCCGTGGTCCGCGGCGAGCGGATCGGCACCCTGGTTTCCTAGAGCAGTTGCCATCGCCTGCCCCCCACCCGAGAAAAGGGGACATTCTACTTTTTATCCACCCCACAGGGTTTTCGATCAGAAAAAAGTAGAATGTCCCCTTTT
>JAAEQG010000573.1 GCA_024231775.1 bacterium | reverse complement strand
TTTCGGCAGCGTCGCTAAAACTCTGGTTGGACGAACTCAGCGGTGCATCTGTTTGGATTTTTCACTTCGGCTTGAATGATGGCGGCAAGGAGTGTGAGAGCCGTCGGTTGCCGATATCGGATCGAGTGAGGCCAGCACGGCTCGTTGGCGGGGCCAAAGGCGCACTCGGGACGTGCCGGACCTGACCCGAAAGCGCCCAATCTCGCCTCGGGCGCGTACCGGTAGCCGGATCGGTGACGCCCGACAAACGAATGATCGCGTTGCAGGGCGGATGTCGATCATGGCGGCCTCGGGCGTCTGGGAAGGGTCTTCGCCAGGACCAGGGTCCCCTCGGTGCAACAAGGGCATTTCCTCCGCTTCTCGGACGATTCCTCGGGGGCGCCGTCCGTTTGCGGCGTTGCCTCCTCCTCCGCGGCCGAGGGAATCTCAGGGAGGCCCGTGACCAGTTGGACCCGGCGCAGCAAGCTGCGCTGGGAGGGATGCCAGATCCCGTAGTACCGCACCTTGTGCGTGCCACGGGGGAGAACGTGCTGCAGGAATCGCCGGATGAACTCCATTGCGCAGAGCGTCATCGTTTTCCATTGCCGCTGACGACGGACCTTATAGCGGAATGTCACCCGACCGTCTTCGATGCGAACCAGGCGGCTATTGGCGAAGGCCGTCCGGTGGACGTACCGCCCGAGGTATTGCAGCACCTTTTCGGCCCCTTGGACCGTCGGTTCGCAGTAGACATGCCACTTCTTGTTCCGAACCGAGTTGGGAACCTGCTGCTGCGGCAATGCCTTGCGTAGCATCTCGATAAACATTCCCCGAAAGATCAACGCCAGTGCCTTGACCGGAACCAGGTAGTCTTTTCGAGCGGCCACCCATTCTCCGTCCTCGCTGACTCCGCCCGCGGGGACCAGCAGGTGGACGTGCGGATGATG
>JAAEQG010000572.1 GCA_024231775.1 bacterium | reverse complement strand
CTGAGTCGACAGGCCCCTTAGGATCCTCGCTCAACCAACTCGCCATCCTTGCGTCGAGCCCGCGGGGTCTGGCGTAGTTTAGGCCGGTGACCGGGGCGGTCCAGAGGCCTTGGAATAGGCTGGTTTGGCCTCCGGGGAAGATGCTCTCCAAGCCAAGGCCCCATAACCCGGCAGCTTTCACATTGTCGTATTCAATCGGAATCAGGCGACCCAGGATCGGGCTATCCGCGAACCCAGCCGGGACCAGAAGGGTCAGCGTACTCGGAACACCGAGCGTGCGGCCGCTGGTGTCGGTTATACCGCCGGTGAGCTCCAAGTGGTAGGTGCTATCCCGTTCCCAGCCGGCGATGGGCAGGATCCAGACTTGGCCCGGACTCTCAATCGAGGAGCCCAGCGCGTAATCGGCAGGAGGTACCACGATAGTCACACCGTCGGCAGTCCTGCTCAGGACCAACCCCTGGGCAAGGCTCGCCATGTCAGGTTTGCTGGATAACGTTACGCCGACTGCACCTGCGGCTGCGACCGCGGGATCAAGAGCGGCCTGGTCAACTTCACCGCCGTCAGTAATCACGCTGATTACAGTTTCGCTGAAGCCGGCTGCACGAAGCTCGGGCCCGGTTTCTACGTGGACTTCGCCAAAGGGTGTGTAGAAATAACGGAGTAGCAGTAGTGGGTTTTCAGGGTCG